>CAJAXU010000001.1 GCA_903948045.1 uncultured beta proteobacterium
GGCGCACATCGTCGTGGTGCTGGTACTCGCGCAGGTCGGCCAGGTCCATGCCGGTGCCGCGCATCAGCGTGCGGTAGTCGCCCTGCAGCAGGCCGTCGAGCCGGCGCATCACGGTCCACTCCAGCCGGCGCAACAGTTGTTCGGCGCGGCCACTGGCCGGGGTGCCCGGCCCGGTTGCAGGCGTCGGGCTTGCCGCCGCAGGGCTGCGTTTGGAGAAAGGCCACATAGGGTGCTTGCGCGCGGTGGGCTGGATTCCGCGTCAAGCCGTGGTCGGCGCCGCGTGTTCCAGCGGCCGCGCTGGGGGGGTGATCTTGGCCATGATGCGCTGGATCAGGCCGTCAGCGTTCAGCCCCTCGGCCAGCGCCTCGTAGGACAGCACCAACCGGTGGCGCAGCACATCGGGCACCAGGTCGCCCATGTCTTCGGGCAAGGCGTAGCTGCGCCCACGCAGCATGGCCAGCGCCCGGGCGCCTTCCACCAGGTTGATCGTGGCTCGCGGGCTGGCCCCATAGGTGATGAGTCGTGACAGGTCCTTCAGGCCGTGCAGTTCTGGTTTACGGGTGGCTGAGACCAGCCGCACCGCGTACTGGATCAGCGACGGGTCAACATAGACCTGGCGGCAGGTCTGCTGCAGCGCGGCCAGTTGCTCGGTGGTGGCCACCGCCGTTGCCGCCACCGGGGCACCGGTGACGCGCTGCACGATCACAAACTCTTCATCTTCGCTGGGGTAATCCACCAGCACTTTCATCATGAACCGGTCAACCTGTGCTTCCGGCAGCGGGTAGGTGCCTTCGGTTTCGATCGGGTTTTGCGTGGCCATCACCAAAAAAGGCTCGGGCACACGGTGGCTGACACCGGCAATCGTTACCTGGCGCTCCTGCATCACCTCAAGCAGGGCGCTTTGTACCTTGGCCGGCGCGCGGTTGATCTCGTCGGCCAGCAGCAGGTTGGTAAACACCGGCCCCAGCGAGGTGCTGAACTCGCCGGTGCGCTGGTTGTAGATGCGCGTGCCCACCAGGTCGGCCGGTACCAGATCGGGCGTGAACTGGATGCGTTTGAAGTGGCCCTGCACCGTGTTGGCCAGGGTTTTGACCGTGAGTGTCTTGGCCAGGCCCGGCACACCTTCTACCAGCAGGTGGCCCTGCGCCAGCATGGCGACCATGACACGCTCCAGAAAGCGGTCTTGCCCGACCACCACGCGTTTGACCTCGTACAGAATGTGTTCCATCAGCTGGGCGGTGTCGGGTTTGTCTGCGCTCATGTCAGGGGTCCTGTGTCAAAAAAAGGGGTTGGTGGGCACCAGGCAGGGCGCTCAGAACGGCGGCATGCCGAAGGCCGCCGCAGCGTTTTCAATGGGAACGGCAAAGCCAATGCCAATAAAAGTGCGCATGCGGGTCGGGTTGAGGATGGCGGTGACGATGCCGACCACCTCGCCATCCATCGTGACCAGCGGCCCGCCCGAATTGCCCGGGTTGGCGGCCGCATCAAACTGGATCAGGTTGCCAATGTCCTGCCCACCGTCGGGCGAGCGAAAGGTCCGCTTCAGCCCAGACACCACGCCCGCCGAGGCCGAGGGCCCAATGCCAAACGGGAACCCAACAGCCAGCACCTGGTCGCCGGGCTGCAGGTCGGCCGTGGAGCGCATGGTGGCGGCATGCAGGTCGTCTGGAATTTTGTCGGCTTGCAGTACAGCCAGATCGTTCTCGGGCTGGGTGCCAATGACCCGCGCGGTCGATTCCAGGCCGTCGGCAAAAACCACCTTGATGGTGTGGGCACCCTGGATCACGTGCAGATTGGTCAGGATCACGCCCTTGTCGACGATCACCACGCCGGTGCCCACGCCCATGCCCTGGTCGTCGTCGTCGTCCTTGCCCCGGGCGTAGGCCATGACACGCACCACTGAGGGCAGCACCGCCTCGTAGGCTTTGGCAGCAGCGGATGGCAGGGTGGTGGTCTCCAGCGTCTTAAGCACCGCTGCGTTGATGTCTTTTTGTGTCAGCACCCGTGGCGCACGGGCCAGCAACAGGGTGATGCACACCACCAATGCCAGGGCCAGCAGGGCCATGGCCGACCACAGCAGGCGCGGGTCAGTGGGGGAGATACGGCGCAGCGCAGTCAGTGCCTCCCTGGGCGACCGGCGCCTAGGCGGTGCCGCCGCCTCTGGGCGGGCGGGCGCCGCCGGCGGTGCTTGGCGGGATTGGCTGTAGAGGGCGGGCCGGCGCATCAAGTCCCCTTGTCGTCTTCTTCGTATTTCTTTGCGATAGAAGGATCAACGGTAGCACGGTTCGCCCTTTTGTGCAGTGGCAGCCGGTTTGGCCATATGGGCCGGGTTTACAGCGCGTTGAGCGGGATCTTGGCGTAAGCGATGCCGTTGTCTTCTTTTGGGGGCATCTCGCCAGCGCGGATATTGATCTGCACCGCCGGCAGGATCAGCACCGGCATCTCCAGTGTGGCGTCGCGGCGGGTCCGCATCTCCACGAACTGCTGCTCGGTGATGCCGTCGTGCACATGGATGTTGCTCGCGCGCTGTTCAGCCACCGTGGTTTCGAAGGTCACCTCTCGCCCGTTGGGGGGATAGTCGTGGCACATGAACAGCCGGGTCTGCGGCGGCAGGCTCAGGATCTTGCGAGTCGAGGCGTACAGGGTACTGGCATTGCCGCCGGGGAAGTCGCAGCGGGCGGTGCCGATATCGGGCATGAACAGGGTGTCGCCCACAAAAACGGCGTCGCCAAACTGGTAGGCCACACAAGCCGGCGTGTGGCCCGGCAC
>CAJAXU010000002.1 GCA_903948045.1 uncultured beta proteobacterium
CCAAACAGACCCTGAAAGTGATCCGCGACAACAGCCTTGACATCAAGGTTATGTTGGGCGTCTGGATAGCCAGCAGAGACGCTGTCCTGATACAAGCAGAAAAAGATCGAAAAACGGCTCTTGATGAGAAGAAAAATGACCTAAAAAAGGCTGAAGAAGCTGCTAAGCCGAATGCCGTCAATCAGACAGAGATCGACCGAATAGAAGCCGCTTATTTTGAGAAAATTGCTTCAATTGACTTGAACAGCCGGGCAAAAGTCGCCGAAGTAGATGCTTTTAACACGGCAGAAATTGCCCGCGGAGTGGCGCTGGCAAAAGAATACAGCGATATTGTCATCGCAGTCAGCGTAGGTAACGAGACGATGGTCAGCTGGGCCTTCAACCCCGTGTCAGTGGCTCAGATGGCAACCTACATCAAAAGCGTACGTAGCCAGGTCACCCAGCCCGTCACCACAGACGACAACTGGGCATTTTTTGCGCAATCCAGCGACAAGGAGAAGAACCCGCGCGCTGTGCTCGATGAGATCGACTTTGTGGCAATGCACACCTACCCACTCGCAGAGACCGTTAATCCGCCAGGAACTTGGGATTGGCAGCAGTTTGGGGTGGCAGCAGGCCCTGTGCGTGCCACCGCCATGATGGATGCATCTATTGCAGCGGCACGTCAGCAGTACGCGGCGGTGCGGACTCACTTGAACACTGTTGGTTTCCCCAACATGCCTATTGTGGTTGGCGAAACCGGCTGGAAGGCCGAGGTTTCGGACGGTGAATCTAACCGCGCTCATCCGGTCAACCAAAAAATGTATTTCGACCGGCTACAAGCCTGGACCGATGAAATGCGGGCTGGCCAGGGCGGCCCCAAGTCCATCTTTTACTTTGCAGCGTTTGACGAACAGTGGAAGGGTTCGGATGACAAGTGGGGCTTGTTCAACAAGGACCGCGAGGCGCGCTACGTCGTGCAGGCGCTGTACCCCAAAACTCAGGGCTTCACGCATGAGGCCGGTAGCTACACCGATGCCAACGCCGTTTTTGCGCCCGATGTGGTTGATGCTGTTGTCTCCGGCAACCGCTTCACAATCTATGCCGACAGCATCCCTGCGGGGGCATCACCTGCTGTGGCGGACGGCACCAACTGGTTCGGTTGGGACAACCCGCCAACGGCCTTCGCCGGTGAAGAAGATTCGGGTGCTCCAGTCACCGGTGAGCCTGGCGACAGCGCACATGGCGTGATCGTGAAACCCGAGCCCAAGTCCTGGGGCTGGGGCATTTTGGTGGCTCCTGGCAACGGTAGCGTCTCTGCTGATCTAAGCGCGTACGAAACCACGGGCAAACTCAATTTCAGCATCAAGACCGCCTACCCAGGCAAGCTCGAGGTGGGCTTCTTCACCGGCAGCGGCAGCTCGGGCTACGACGTCTACCTGCCAATTTCGTCAGGCGAGTACGGCTACATCAATGACGGCGAGTGGCACACGGTATCGATCCCGATCAGCGCCATCAAGCTCTCGGGCAGCAAAGCCTTTGGCAACGAGAGTTCAGACAGCTCAGTCTTCGACCTCACCAAAGTGACCAACCCCTTCGTCATCGCCGACCGCTACGACAAGACAGGCAAGCCTCAGGGATCGAACATCACCGCCAAGATCTACGTCGACAACATTTACTGGTCCAAGTAGACGGTAATCATGGTCAATATCATCCAGCAACTGTTCAGACTGAAAGACAAGGGCGCCCTGATCCGATTCGCACAACGCAACACGATTCGTAGTCTGCTGGCGCGTTCCGGGCTGGCCATCGCCACCACACTTCTTCTCGCCTCTTGTGGCGGCGGTGAAGCGGTGGGACCTAGCATCACGCCGCGCGCACTCAGCGCAGACATGGCCTCGCGCAACGCCGTCAACTACGCACCCTACCGAACTGCCCAGGCGGAAGTAGGGCGAGTCAATGAAGTGATCACCGAGGCGATGATCAAGCAGGATATGGATTTGCTGGTGGCAGGCAATTTCCGGCTGATTCGCCTGTTCGACAGTTCTGACAAGGTGGCCAAACAAACCCTGAAGGTTATCCGCGACAACAGCCTCGACATCAAGGTGATGCTGGGTGTCTGGATCGCGGGGAACAATGACAACGCCAACCAGGCGGAGATTGCACGCGGTGTGTCCCTGACCAAGCAGTACAGCGACATCGTTGTTGCCATGAGCGTCGGTAACGAGACGATGGTCAGCTGGGCCTTCAACCCCGTGTCGGTGGCTCAGATGGCAAACTACATCAAAAGCGTGCGAAGCCAGGTCACCCAGCCCGTCACCACAGACGACAACTGGGCATTTTTTGCTCAAGCCAACGGCACAGAGAAAAACCCACGTGCGGTGCTTGCCGAAATTGACTTTGTCGCAATGCATACCTATCCCTTGGCAGAGACAATTTATCCGGGCGCATCTTGGAGCTGGGAGCAGTTGACTGTGGCGGCTGGGCCGCTGCGTGCTACCGCCATGATGGATGCCGCAATCGCCGCAGCGCGTCAGCAGTACGCGGCGGTGCGGACCCACTTGAACACTGTTGGTTTCCCCAACATGCCAATCGTAATTGGCGAAACCGGTTGGAAGGCCGAAGCGTCGGGTGGTGAATATAACCGCGCTCATCCGGTAAACCAAAAAATGTATTTCGATCGGCTGCAAGCCTGGACCAATGAAATGCGGGCTGGCCAGGGCGGTCCCAAGTCCATCTTTTACTTTGCGGCGTTTGACGAGCAATGGAAGAGCTCTGATGACAAATGGGGGCTCTTCAATAAGGACCGCCAGGCACGTTACGTGGTCCAGTCGCTGTACCCCAAAACTCAGGGTTTCACGCATGAGGCCGGTAGCTACACCGATGCTAACGCCGTTTTTGCGCCCGACGTAGTGAATGCTGTTGTCGCCGGCAACCGCTTCGCGGTCTATGCCGATAGCATCCCTGCGGGGGCAACACCCGCTGTGGCGGACGGCACCAACTGGTTCGGTTGGGACACGCCGGCGACGGCCTTTGCCGGCGAAGAGGATTCGGGTGTGCCAGTCACCGGTGCGCCGGGCGACAGTACGCACGGGATCGTGATCAATCCTGCACCTAAGTCGTGGGGCTGGGGCATGCTGGTGGCGCCGGGCAACGGTACCGTCGCGGCCGATCTGAGCGCCTACGAAGCGACAGGCAAACTCAATTTCAGCATCAAGACCACCTACCCAGGCAAGCTGGAGGTGGGTTTCTTCACTGGCAGCGGCAGTTCGGGCTTCGACGTCTACCTGCCAATTTCCTCAGGCGAGTACGGCTACATCAATGATGGCGAGTGGCACACGGTATCGATCCCGATCAGCGCCATCAAGCCCTTCGGCAGTAAGGCCTTCGGCAATGAGGGTTCAGCCAGCTCGAAATTTGACCTCTCCAAGTCGACCCAGCCCTTTGTCATCGGCGACCGCTATGGCGTCACTGGCAAGAATCAGGGCTCGAACATCACCGCCAAAATCTACGTCGACAACATCTACTGGTCCAAATAAGCAACACCCCGGCGCAGCCTCAGCGACTGCGCCGAGCAAAGCAGACTTATGATCCGGCTATTTTTAAGCGCCCGCGATGCTACAAAGCAACTGGCCGAGCAGCCGCCGCTGACGCGCCAGCCCGGCGATGACTGCCTGCCCTCGGTGTTCGTCAACACCGAGCGGACGTTTCAAACGCTGTTGGGCTTTGGTGGCGCCTTCACCGAGGCGGCGGCCGTCACCTGGCTGGCTCTTGGCGATGCGCAACGAGAGCAGGTGCTGCGGGCCTACTTTGATGCGACGCAGGGCCACGGCTACAGCCTGTGCCGCGTGCACATGAACAGCTGCGACTTTGCCATGGGGAACTACGCCCATGTGCCAACCCCTGGCGATGTGGAACTGGCGGGGTTTTCCATTGCGCGCGACCGACAGGCCTTGCTGCCTTTCATTCAGGCGGCGCAGCAGGTGGCTGGCGCGCCCATTCAGTTGCTGGTGTCGCCCTGGAGCCCACCAGCCTGGATGAAAAGCAATGGCGCGATGAATGGTGGCGGCAGCCTGCTGCCCGAGTACCGCGATGCCTGGGCCAGGTGCTTTGTGCGCTTTATCGAGGCCTATGCGCAAGAGGGCGTGCAGGTTTGGGGCGTGTCAGTCCAAAACGAGCCAGAAGCCACCCAGACGTGGGACAGTTGTATCTACAGTGCTGAAGAAGAACGAGATTTTGTACGGGATCACCTGGGGCCAGCGTTGGCCGGAGCCGGGTTGGGCCACGTCAAGATCGTGGTCTGGGACCACAACCGCGACCACCTGGTCGAGCGGGCCAGCGTGGTGTATTCAGACCCGGACGCTGCCAAGTATGTGTGGGGCGCTGGTTTTCACTGGTACGGCGAAGAACACTTCGAACAGGTGCAATTGACGCACGACGCCTGGCCCGATAAACACCTGCTGTTCACCGAAGGCTGCCAGGAAGGCGGGCCGCACTTGGGCTCCTGGGCGCTGGGCGAGCGCTATGCGCGCGCCATGATCAACGACCTGAACCGCTGGACGGTGGGCTGGATCGACTGGAACCTGTTGCTGGATGCCACCGGCGGGCCCAACCATGTTGGCAACCTGTGCAGCGCGCCGTTGATGGCCGATACCGCCAGCGGCGAACTGCTGGTGCAAAGCTCATACCACTACATCGGGCATTTTGCGCGCTTCGTCAAGCCGGGCGCGCGCCGCGTGCTGTGCGCCGCCACCCGGCAGGATTTGGAATGCACGGCGTTTGTTAATCCCGATCAGTCCACCGTGGTGGTGGTGTTGAACCGGACCGAGAGCGCGATTCGCTTCGGTCTGCGCGGGCTGGGCGACAAAGTGGCCAGCACGCTGCCCGCCCGGTCGATTGCCAGCTACCTGGTCAGCGCGTAAGCAAGCGCCCATCCGCGCCAAAGGCCAGCGCCCAGCTAGGGTCCGGTGCCAGCCCAACGGTCTGGCCCGCGGCACATTGCGCATCGTGTCCGGTGGCGATCTTGGCGTTGAGCAGGTCGCTGACGCCCTCCACGCGCAGGTACAGGATGGACACGTCGCCCAGGTGCTCGGCCAGCACCACGGTGGCCGGAATGCCTTGCCCGGCCGGCGCCAGCGTCAGGTGCTCGGGCCGCAGCGCCACACGTTGCGCCAGTGCTGAGGCTGAGGCCGCCAACAGCTGCCACAGGGCCTGATGCGCCGGGGCCGCATCCACAGCCGGCCGGTCAATCAGGTTGATGCGCGGGGCGCCGAGAAAGGTGGCGACAAACTCATTGGCGGGCTGGTTGTAGAGCGCCATCGGGGCGCCGAGTTGCTCGACCTTCCCCTGGTTGAACACCGCGATCCGGCTGCCCATGGTCATGGCTTCGACCTGATCATGGGTGACGTAAATCATGGTGGTGCCCAGCTCCTTGTGCAGGCGGGACAGCTCGATGCGCATGTTGACCCGCAGCGCCGCATCCAGATTGGACAGGGGCTCATCAAACAGGAACACCTTGGGCTTGCGCACAATGGCGCGGCCGATGGCCACGCGCTGGCGCTGCCCGCCCGACAACTCTTTGGGAAAGCGGTCCAGTAGCTCGGTCATGCGCAGCACCTCGGCGATGCGCCCCACCTGCTGCTGGCGCTCCTGCTTGGACACGCCCGCCATGCGCAACGAAAAACCCATGTTCTCCGCCACCGTCATGTGGGGGTACAGGGCATAACTCTGGAACACCATGGCAGCGCCACGGTCCGACGGGCGCACGTCATTGGCGCGCTGGCCGTCAATCAGAATGTCGCCCGAAGTCACCGATTCCAGCCCGGCAATCATGCGCAGGGTGGTCGACTTGCCGCAGCCGGAGGGCCCGACAAACACCAGAAACTCGCCGTCGATGACCTCCAGGTCCACCCCCCGGATCACCTCAACCGCACCGTAGCTTTTGCGTATGCCGCGCAGGACAACACTGCCCATGTCAGGCCTCTGCCGCCAAGAGATTGGCGTGGACATGCTTGTGGTGCTGGAGGAAATCCCGGTACCACAGCGCGCTGTGCTTGAGCGTGCGCACTTGGCTGGCGTAGTCGACATGCACGATGCCGAACCGCTTTTCGTAGCCAAAGGCCCATTCAAAATTGTCCATCAAGCTCCAAACCATGTAGCCATCTAGGCGAACGCCCTGGCGCATGGCCTCGGCCATGGCGTCAATGTGGCGGTAAATGTAGTCGATGCGCCCGTTGTCCTGGACCTGCCCAGCCACCAGCTGATCGGGCATGGCGCAACCATTTTCAGTCACAAACAAGGGCGGCACAGCATAGTCCCGATGCAGGCGTAACAACAACTCGGTCAGGCCTTCGGGGTAGATCTCCCAACCCATGTCGGTCAGCGGTAAACCACTGTTTTTGGTATCCCACGGACCTTCTGCACTCACCACCCCGCGTGAGTAGTAGTTGACGCCCAGGTAGTCCATCGAAGTGCCAATGGCCGCCATATCGCCAGCCTGCACATGGGGTGCATCGGCGCCGAGATGGGCCAAAACATCGGCAGGGTATGCGCCCTTGAACAGGGGGTCCATGTACCAGCGCAGCAAAAGGCCGTCTTCCAAATGGGTTTTGGCCTTGTCCTCAGCGGAATCTGTTGCTGGTTGCAAGGGTGCCAGATTGAGGACGATGCCGAGCTTGGCCTGACAGCCCTGGGCCCGCATGGCCTGCAGTGCCAGCCCGTGGCTCAGCAGCAGGTGGTGCGAGACCTGCATCGCGGTGGCACGGTCTTTGACGCCAGGCGCGAAGATGCCGCTTTCATGGCCGAGTACCGACATCACCCAGGGTTCATTGTGCGTGGTGATGGAGGCCACGCGGTCGCCCAGGCGTGCCGCCATCCCGCGCGCGTATTCAACAAAACGATAGGCCGTGTCCCGGTCAGCCCAGCCGCCATTGGCCTGCAGCTCATCTGGCAGATCCCAGTGGTTCAGTGTCAGATAGGGCGTGACGCCACGGGCCAGCAGCCCGTCAACCAGCCGCTCGTAAAAGTCGAGCCCCTTGGCATTCCAAGCGCCACTGCCACCTGGGCGGACCCGCGGCCACGAGACTGAGAAACGGTAGGCCCCAACCCCTAGGCTGGCGATCAGATCGAGATCTTCCGACCAACGGTGGTAGTGGTCGCAGGCCGTTTGCCCATCGCTGTTGTCAGCGATGACGCCGGGCTTGCGGCAAAAACTGTCCCAGACTGACGCGCCTTTACCGTCTTCGACGGCAGCGCCTTCTATCTGAAAAGCGCTGGTGGCCACGCCCCAGACAAAATTGGATGGGAAGCGGGCGGCCAGTTCTTGCAGCAGCGGTGTGGCAGAGGATGTGGTTCTAGTCAGCATGAGAGACACTAAAAGCAGAGGCGAAAAAACTGGGCACCGGCGCGTGCGATCACTTGACCGCTCCCGCTGTCAGGCCGTCGATCAGACGACGAGACGAGATCGCAAACAGCACCAACAGCGGCAGGGTGGCAATGGCCGAGCCGGCCATCACAGCGCCCAACTCGGTGTTGACCGGGCTTTGCATGCTGCGCAGCGCCAGCGGCAAGGTGTACATGTCGGGTGAACGCATCACGATCAGCGGCCCGATGAAATTGTTCCAGGAGGCGATGAAGGTGATCAGGCCGAGCGTGCCCAGCGCCGGCTTGAGCAGCGGCAGCACGATGCGCCAGTAAATGCCCAGCTCACCACAGCCATCCATACGCGCTGCTTCCACCAGGTCTTTGGGGATGGCGCTGGTAATGAACTGGCGCATCAGAAAGATGCCAAAGGCGCTGGCAGCACCCGGAATATAGAGCGCTCGGGGCTGGTCGATCCAGCCGAAGGCGTCCATGATCATGAAGGTGGGAATCATGCCCAGAAACGACGGGATCAGCATGGTGCCCATCACCAGCAGAAACAACGCCTTCTTGAAGCGGAACTCAAACATGGCAAAGGCATATCCGCCCATCGAGCAAAACAGCAGGGTGAGCGCGGTGGATGCCAGCGCCACGTACAGGCTCCAGCCCAGGCTGCGCCAAAATGGAATACGCTCCGTCAGGATCTTCACATTCAGCAAGAAATCATCGCCAAAAAACAGGGGCGGCGGCAGGCTGAAGATCTCGGTGCGTGAATGGCTGGCAAACACAAACATGAAGTAGAACGGCGCCAGCATGATCAGGCCACCCACGGCCACCAGCACATAGGCAGCCAGCGGAGCCAACCGGTCCGCTTGCTTGGCGAGGGCACTCATGCCGATGGACCGCGCGGCTTGAACGCGCGGTTGGTGAGCCAGGTCAGCAAGGCCACAAACACAAACAACAGCCACGACAAGGCACTGGCGGCGCCAAAGTCGTTGAACTCAAAGGCGGTGCGGTACATGTACATGGCGGTGGTCATGCCCGCCTGGTCGGTGCCGCCGCGGCCACCGGTCAGGATGAAGGGCTCCTCAAACAACTGCAGGCCACCCACCACACTGAGCGTGACGCCAAAATAAATCATCGGTTTCAGGCTGGGCAGCGTGATGAACCAGAACTGCTGCCAGCGCCCGGCGCCATCCATGGTGGCCGCCTCGTAGATGTCTTTGGGAATGGTTTGCAAGGCCGCCAGGTACAGCACGGTGTTGAAGCCGACATAGCGCCAGAACACCACCAGCGCCACGGCTGGCTTGACGTTCTCGGCCCGGTTCAGCCAGTCAATCGGGTCATGCGGAAACAGCCCGCCTAACACCGGCAAGTTGGACAGGCCGCGCAGGGTGAGGTTGATCAGGCCGTAGTCAGTGGAGAACAGCGTGCTGAACATCATGGCAATCGCCACGGTGGAGGTGATGTAGGGCAAAAAGTACGCGCCAATCACCGCGTTGCGCGTGCGCTTGAACGAGGTGTGGATGAAGTAGGCCAGTGGGATGGCGATCAGATGCTGCGGCACGCCCGAGGCCAGCGCCAGCCAGGCGGTGTTTTTCAGCGATTTCCAGAACCACTCGTCGGTGATGGCAAAGGCAAAGTTGTCCAGCCCGACAAACTTCATCGACGCCAGGCCGGCGGTGGGTTCCCAGGTCTGAAACGCCAGGTAAAACGAGAAGCACAGCGGAAACACCCCGAACACCAGAAACAGCAGCACAAACGGGCTCAACAGCACGTAGGGCACGATGGTCGGCGAGAGCCGGAAGGCGGCAAGAGACTTCATGGGCCAGGCTGGCAATGGCGCAAAGCGGGACAGAATCTAGCGGTAGTGGTCAGCCAGGGCTCAGCGCTTGACCCGCCGCTCCAGCAGGGCCTTGGCATCGGCCAGCGCGGTGCGTACGTCCTTGCCCTGGTCCAGCACCTTGTCCATTTCGGTGTTGATGATTTCCTCGGCAATTGGATCGAGCTTGTGCACATCGACCGCATTGATCTTGCGCGAGGCCTCGCGCCACAGCAGGCGTGCCTTCTGCCCGCCGAGGAACTCTATCGGCTGGTCAAAAAAGGCATCGTTGTGCACATCCACCAAGGCGGGAAAAGCGTCTTGCGATTTGAACGCGCTCAGCTGCATTTGCGGGTCCAGCGTCATCATCTGGATGAAGTCCCAGGCCAGCGCCTTGTTCTTGGCGCCTTTGGGTATGGTGTAGAAGCTGCCGCCCCAAGAGCCCCAGGCTTTCTCGGGCAGTTGCGATGCACGCCACAGGCCTTTGGTCTCGGGGGCCAGCCAGTTGCTGAGGTGGCCCGCCAGCCAGGCACCGGACATTTGCGTGGCAATGGTGCCGCGCTTGAAGCCCTCAGCCCACTCGTTAGACCAGGCACTGATCTTGCCGTCGAGCTTGCCCTCGCGCACCTTCTTGGCCAACTCAAAGGCCCGGACAAAGCGGGGTGAATCGACCAGCACGCGGCCTTTGGCGTCGATGTAAAGGCCTTCGCCGGGCTTGATGTCAGAGCGGATGACAATGTCTTTCACATCCCGTGCATGTGCCACCAGATAGGCGCCTGTGGCGGCTTTGATCTTGACGCCAGCCGCCACATAGGCGTCCCACGACTGCATCAGGTCTACCTCGGTCAGGCCGGCCTTTTTCAGAATGTCGGCGCGGTACAGCAGCGTGCCGGGGCCAATGTCAGCGGGAACCGCCACCACCGCACCTGAGGCCGCCGTGGCCTGCCGGAAAGCAAACGGCACAAACCGGGCCTGCTGCGTCTTGATGGCGTAGGGCGCAGCGCCCAGGTCTTCAAGCCCGCCGCCCTCAGCAAAGCGGGCCACATAGCCGAACTCGACCACCATCACATCCGGTAGGTTGGACGAGGTGGACAAGGCCGTGGTCATGGCAGTGTGGTGGTCGGCGAACGCCCGGCTGACCACCTTGACCTCCACCGTCGGATGTTTTTTCTTCCACTGCGCCACTGCGGCCTTGGCGATTTCGTCCACCGCCGGGTAAGCCGCCACCGTGATGCTTTGCTGCGCCTGGGCCAGCGTGATGCAGCCGCCAGCCAGCAACAGCCCCGCCCAGCGTTGGGCAGCGGTCTTGAGCTTTTGGGTTGCTAGGCGCATGGTGATCTCCGATTCAGGCTGCGCCTACCTCAATTGTGAAAGCGCTTTCAAAGAATTATAGAGTTCAAGCCGAGTGTGTCAACCAAGGGAAATCCCGGAGAACGCTAGGGCGCCGCCGAACCCAGGCGGCGGCTCGACTGCCGCGCGACCAGGCGTGGCGCCGGTACCTCGGCGGTTGGCTTTTCACCGGCAATCAGCTGCAACATGGCCCGGGCTGCGAGCTGGCCCAGCTCATAGGCCGGATGGTGAATGGTGCTCAGGGGCGGGATGGCGTAGAGGGCAGAGGGAAGATCATCAAACCCGACCAGAGAGATGTCTTCCGGCACCCGCAGCGAGTGACGGTGCAGCGCCAATGCCGCACCAAAGGCCATCTGGTCATTGGCGGCAAAGATGGCGGTGAACTGCTGGTGCGAAGCCAGCAGACGATCGACGGCCTGTTGCCCGCTGACCTCATGGTATTCGCCTGGCACCACCAGGGCGGCTTCAAATGGGATGTCGGCCTGCTCCAGCGCCGTGCGGTAGCCACGCAAGCGGTCGTTGGCATCCGGGTGCGCCGGATCGCCGGTGATGAAGGCAATGCGCCGGTGCCCAAGCGTGATCAGGTGCTGGGTGGCCAGCAGGCCGCCGGTGAAATTGTCAAAATTCAGGGCGAACAAACCGGGTGCTTTGAGCGAGCGGCCGGTCACAACCACCGGCAGCGCCTTGGCGCAGGTTTTGAGCGCCTGGTCGCTGAGCCGCCCGGTCAGGACAATGATGCCGTCCACCCGCCGTGAGCGCAAAACCTCAATGCACCGGGCCTCAGCGGAGGCGTTCCATTGGCCGCTGACAAACAAGGGGCTGTAGCCCGCCGGGTCAAGGGCGTCCTCAATGCCGCTGAGGGCCACGCCATAAAACGGGCTATCAATGGCCTGTGTAACCACCCCAATGCTCAGGGTCCGGCCACCGGCCAGACCACGGGCCATGGGGTTTGGCACAAAGCCGAGCTCGGCAATGGCGTCATCAACCGCTTTTTTCTTGAGCGCACTCACCACCGCCGTGCCATTGAGAATGCGTGACACGGTGCTGGGCGAGACCCCAGCAGCCGCGGCCACCATGTCCAAGGTCACGGGTGCATAACTGCGCCCAGACGCCGCTTTAACACCACTTGCGGCAACAATTTTGTTCTTCATCTGCATCCCGTTTTGTCATTGCTTTAAGTGTGAAGTGTCCCCCGTCAATCATAATCGCCGGATGCAGACCTCCCTCTATGCACGCTGGTGGCTTCGTATCGCCACCTTTTTGGCTGCGGCCCTAGCTGCCGCCAGCGCTGGTTTTTGGGCTTTGAAACTGACCGCACCAGCCATTGAGCCAAGCAGTTCCAAGCTGGTTTCTCAGGGGCCAGCAGCGCCCACGCCGCAAGTGATTGCCCGGGTCCTGGGCGGCGGACAAATTGCGCCGGCAGCGCCTAGCGCAGTGGCGCTGGACTCAGCGGCCAGCCGCTACAAAATCAGTGGCGTGGTGGCGGGTAAGAACGACGCAGGCTATGCCTTGATTGCGGTTGATGGCAAGCCGGCGCGGCCCTTCATGGTTGGCAGCCAGGTCAGCGATAACCTGCTGCTGCAGTCGGTCAACAAAGCAGGCGCGGCGCTGGCCACCAGCCTGGATGGGCCGGTAGCGATCCGGCTCGACTTGCCGAAATTCGAACCGCTTTGACGATTCGCAAATCGGTTTGGCGCAACGCGCCCATAGTGGCGGCAAGGGTCTGCGTCGGCGCGGTTCACCGCTGATCACGGACCCCGACCGCAGGGACAAGAGGCAGGGGCTTGTTCAGTGCCGGCCGGTCCGTCCATCTGCCCCTGCTGGAGTCTCCATCATGCAGCCAAACGCGCCAGCCTCACCGGCCACCAGTCCGACTTGGGTCAACCGCACCACCCGGGCGTCGGCGACGCCAGACCAGGCCAGCCCTGAACTGTTTTCCTTGGCCGAACTCGACCCGCAGTGGGTGGTCGACGGGGAGCGCACTGGCGCTGGCTACCAAGCGGACGACGTGGTGTCGTCAGGCGCCATGCGCGAGGAATGTCCGGCCTGCGCCGGCGTGCCCTTGCAACTGGTGTTGCGCTACGGACGGGTGATTCGGACCCACCTGTTCTGCACCCATTGCACCCGCTGCTTCGACGCGGTGTACCCGGACGGCAGCTCGGCGCTGATGCCGCTGTGCGCGCCGATCAACTGAAGCGCCACTCAGCCTTGCAGCGCTTGGCGCATGGCGTCGATCACCGCCTTGTAGTCGGGCTTGCCGAAGATGGCGCTGCCGGCTACAAAGGTATCAGCACCGGCATCGGCCACGCGCCGGATGTTGTCCACCTTGATGCCGCCATCGACTTCAAGCCGAATGTCCTTGCCGCTGGCGCTGATGCGCCGGCGCGCGTCCTCGATCTTGCGCAGGGCCGAGTCAATGAAGCTTTGGCCGCCAAAACCGGGGTTGACGCTCATGATGAGAATCAGGTCAATGTCGTCGATCACCCAGTCCAGCACATCCAGCGGCTGGGCCGGGTTGAACACCAGGCCGGCCTGGCAGCCTTTGGCCTTGATCGCCTGCACGCTGCGGTGCACATGGCCCGAGGCGTCGGGGTGAAAGCTGATCAGGTCGGCGCCAGCGTCGGCAAAGGCTGCCGCCAGCGCGTCCACTGGTTGCACCATCAGGTGCACATCGATCGGTACCGCCACGCCGGCTGCGGTCTTGGCATGGGGCTTGAGCGCGCTGCAGATCATCGGACCGAAAGTGAGGTTGGGCACGTAGTGGTTGTCCATCACATCAAAGTGGATCCAGTCGCTGCCGGCCGCAATCACGTCCTGCACCTCCTGGCCCAGGCGGGCAAAGTCGGCGGACAAAATGGAAGGGGCAATTCGGTAAGTCATGGTGTGCTGCTCAAAAATGACCGGGTGGACGGGAGTGGTATTTTCGCAGGTAGCATTGCGCCATGTCGAAGTATCAATTCCGGGTCGAAGTTTCCCCCCGTTTCCTGGCCGAGCAATCGATGCCGGAACAGGGCATGTACGTGTTCTCCTACACCGTGAGCATCGCTAATGTGGGTGCGGTGCCGGCGCAGCTCATTTCGCGCACCTGGAACGTCAACGACGCCAACGGCCACACCGAACGCGTCAAGGGCCTGGGGGTGGTGGGGCAGCAGCCGCTGCTCAAACCAGGTGAGGTGTTTGAGTACACCAGCGGCACCCGGCTGCGCACGCCCACTGGCACCATGCACGGCAGCTTTTTTTGCGTGGCCGAGGACGGCGAAAAGTTTGACACCGACATCCCCATGTTTGTGCTGGACGCGCTGAGCGCCAGCGGCGGCCGGCGGACCCTGCACTGAGGCCAGTCCGGCCACTTGAGCCCATGCCCGATCTGGCCGAACTGCTGAACGACCTGGACCCCCAGGCCGGGCTGGTGGAGCGACACCTCTGGCTGATTGCCTTGATGGACTGGCTACGCGGCGACGCGCGCTCGGTGCCGGCCACGCTGGCGCGGCTGGAACTGCTGCTCGATGCATTGCAGGCGCGCCCCGACACCCGGCTGCGGCTGCAGGCCTGGTGGACCCAGCTGCTGGGTGCGCTCGACGGCACCACCCTGCTAGCAGATTTCGGCTTCTCCTCGCGCAGCGCCTTTGCCAGCGAGTTTTCGGAGCGACTGCAACGCAAGTTGCTACCCGCCACCCCCGAGACCAGTGACGCATCCACGCTGTTCCTGCTGGTGCTGTCGAAGGGCTTCGATGCGCAATGGCTGTCTGCGCTGAGCGAAGCCACGCTGGCCCGGCTCAGTGCCCTGCTGCAGATCCCGGCGCCGGGCCAAGCGCCCGCAGGACAGTCGGCACTCACCCACTGGCAAGGCCTGCTGCTGGAGGCCATCACCTTTTGTACCAGCCAGGTGCGCGCGGCCGGCTTCACGCCGGAATTGCGCCAGCGCATGAGCGCGCCGGCGCGCCAGTCCCAGGCCTTTCACGACCTGGCGCGCGACTTTGAGGCAGTGCGTGACAGCTTCCTGGCCTCGCCTGGCGCCGACAACGCCGAGCGCCAGGCCGCACTGCGTCGCTTCCAGGAGCGCCTGGACGCCTGCCGGCAGGCTGCGGCCTCGGTCTACACCCATCTGGATGAACACGGCATTTCAGTCAACCTGGTGTTTCAACTGCGCCAGTTGCGAGAACGGGTGCTGCGCATCCGCAGTTTGCTGAACTGCCTGGTCGCGCCAGATCCCGGCCACAGCACCGCCCGTCTGCTGGCGCACCTGGTCACGGTGGGCCAGTCGCGGCGCAGCCTGCGCGCCCTGATTGATGCCAACACCTCGATGCTGGCGGCCAAGGTGGCCGAGCGCAGCTCGGAGACCGGCGAGCACTACATCACCCGCACCGTGCCCGAGTACCGCGACATGCTGCGCAAGGCGGCCGGCGGCGGCGCCCTGACCGCCATCACCACTTGGCTCAAATTCAGCATCATGGCGCTGGGCCTGTCGGCGTTCTGGGGCGGCTTTTGGGCCGGCGCCGCCTATGCCGCCAGCTTCATCGTGATCCAGCTGCTGCACCTGACGCTGGCCACCAAGCAGCCGGCCATGACCGCACCCGCCATGGCGGCCAAGCTCAAAGACCTGAGCGACCCGAACGCGCTGGAGGTGTTTGCTGACGAGGTGACCCACCTGGTGCGCTCGCAGGTGGCGGCAGTGCTGGGCAATGTGCTGCTGGTGGTGCCGGTGGTGGTGGTGCTGTCGCTGGCGCTGCAGATCAGCTTTGGCCAGCCGATGATCACGGCCAAGGAGGCCGACTACGTCTTGCATTCGCTCACGCTGCTCGGCCCCAGCGCGCTGTTTGCTGCCTTCACCGGGGTGCTGCTGTTTTCCTCCAGCATCATTGCCGGCTGGGTGGAAAACTGGTTTGTATTGAACCGGCTCGACTCGGCGCTGCGCTTCAACCCCCGCGTCACAGCCCGGCTCGGGCCGGCGCGGGCAGCCCGCTGGGCGGCCTTTGCGCGCGCCAATGTGTCGGGTTTTGCCGCCAACATCTCGCTGGGCTTCATGCTGGGCCTAGTGCCTGCCATCACCGGCTTTCTCGGGCTCGGGCTGGAGGTGCGCCACGTCACACTGTCGGCCGGCCAGCTCGGCGCCGCCGGTGCCGCGCTCGGTTGGGAGGTGCTGCGCCTGCCTGAGTTGTGGTGGGCGGTGGCCGCCATCCCGGTGATTGGCGCGGCCAACCTGGGCGTGAGTTTTTACCTGGCGTTCCGCGTGGCGCTGCGCGCCCACAACGTCACCGATGTCGCCCGCGGCCAGGTCAGCGCCGCCATCGGCCGGCGCTGGCGCGAGGTGCCCTTGAGCTTTTTCTGGCCGCCAAGCAGCCCGCCCACCGGTACGCCGGCCGGCCTGCCACCGCCCGGCACGCCATGAGCCAGCTCGGCGAGTTTGAGCTGATTGAGCGCTATTTCAAGCGCCCGGCCCAACGCGCCGTGTTGGGCGTGGGTGACGATTGCGCCCTGCTGCAGCCCCGCCCCGGTACCCAGCTGGCCATCTCCAGCGACATGCTGGTGGAGGGCCGTCATTTTCTGGCCACGGTCGACCCGGCCCGGCTTGGCCATAAAGCACTGGCCGTCAACCTGAGCGACCTGGCCGCCTGCGGCGCCACGCCGCTGGCCTTCACACTGGCGCTGGCCCTGCCGCACGTTGACGAAGGCTGGCTCGGCCCCTTTGCCCACGGGCTGCTGGCGCTGGCCGACGCCCACGGCTGCGAGCTGGTGGGCGGCGACACCACGCGCGGCCCGCTCAACATCTGCATCACCGTGTTTGGCGAGGTGCCGGTGCTGGCTGGCCGCTCGCAGGCCTTGCTGCGATCAGGGGCCCGGCCCGGCGATGCGCTGTATGTCAGCGGCACGCTGGGCGATGCCGCGCTGGCACTTGAGGTGCTCCTGGGCCGACTCAGCGCGCCCGCTGCTGTGCTAGACGCCGCACGCCTACGCTTGGAGCAACCCAGCCCGCGCGTCGCCTTGGGCCAGGCCTTGCGCGGCATCGCCAGCGCCGCCATCGATGTCAGCGACGGCCTGCTCGGCGACTTGGGCCACATCCTCCGGCAGTCGGGTGTCGGCGCCCTGGTGGACGCCGATGTTGCTTCATCTTTAGTAGCAACAAAGTCATACTACACAAGGGCTAGCGGCCAATTTGATACCCAACCCGCGCTGGCCGACTGGCGCCGCTGGGCGCTGGCCGGTGGCGACGACTACGAGCTGCTGTTCACCGCGCCGCCTTCGGCAGAGGCCGCAGTGGCAGCCGCCGCGCTGGCCAGCCAGACCCCGGTCACCCGCATTGGGCAGATCGAGGCCGAACCGGGCTTGCGCCTGGTTGACGGGCAGGGACGGCCGCTGGCCAACCGGTACACCTCTTTCGACCACTTTGGCTGAGTTGCCAGCCACTTTGCCCGGACGTGCGCCCGGACAGTGCCCCACAATCGACGCATGACCGACGCCGCCCCACCCCACCAACGCCGCGTGCGCTATGCCGGCACCCACCCGCGCAGCTTTGCCGAAAAGTACAAGGAATTGGACCCACTGAGCCATGCCGAGGCGATCGACAAGGTGATGGCGCGCGGCCAGACCCCGGCCGGCATGCACCGACCGATTTGCGTGGCCGAGATCCTGGCCTTGCTGGCGCCGCAGCCGGGCGAGGTTGGGCTGGACGCTACCCTGGGCTACGGCGGCCACGCGCGCGAGCTGCTGGCGCGGCTAAGCCCGGGCGGCCGTCTGTTTGGCGTTGACGTTGACCCGGCCGAGTTTGCCCGCACCGAAGCGCGCCTGCGCGGGCTGGGCTTTGACGCCTCGGCACTGGTGTTGCACCGCATTAATTTTGACGGCGTGGCTGCGCTGCTGCCCGAGGCTGGCGGCGGCTTCGACGTGGTGCTGGCCGATCTGGGCGTGTCGTCGATGCAGATCGACAACCCGGCGCGCGGCTTCAGCTTCAAGACCGACGGCCCTTTGGATTTGCGGCTGAACCAGGTGAGTGGCCAGTCGGCCTCGGAGTTGCTGCAGTCGGTCACCCGCGCCGCCCTGCGCGAGCTGCTGACCGACAACGCCGACGAGCCCTTTGCCCAGCCGCTGGCCGCCGCGCTGCAGGGCCAATACCTGCAAACCACGAGCGAACTCGCCGACTTGGTGCGACACACGCTGGACGTCGCCCTGCCTGCGCGCATGCCGGCGGCGGAGCGCAAGATCGAGACCACCAAGTCGCTGCAACGCACCTTTCAGGCGCTGCGGATTGCCGTCAACGACGAGTTTGGCGTGCTCGAGCGCTTTCTGGCGCTGCTGCCCGCCTGCCTGAAGCCGGGCGGCCGGGTGGTGATTTTGAGCTTTCACTCGGGCGAAGACCGGCGCGTGAAGAAGGCGTTTCAGGCCGGTGAGCGCAGCGGTATCTATGCCCGGGTGGCGCCTGACGCGGTACGGCCCTCGGCCCAGGAGCGGCGCGACAACCCGCGCTCAGCCTCAACCAAGCTGCGCTGGGCGGTAGCGGCGGGCTGACGATAATGGTGCGATGACCGAGCCAGCCCCCTTGTTTGACGCGCCGCCCAGCGGCCAAGAC
Source organism: uncultured beta proteobacterium (assembly GCA_903948045.1). Lineage (GTDB taxonomy): Bacteria > Pseudomonadota > Gammaproteobacteria > Burkholderiales > Burkholderiaceae_C > Rhodoferax. The sequence continues at coordinate 18,075 of CAJAXU010000002.1, forward strand.
AACGCCCCGGTTGCCCGGCCGCGCCGCCCGAGCGCCCGGTTCATGTTTGCCCACCCAGCCCACCTGCTGGCGCTGGGTTTTGGCTCGGGCCTGAGCCCGGTGGCACCTGGCACGGCCGGCACACTGTGGGCCTGGCTGGCCTTTGTGGCGCTGCAGCCCTGGATGAACGATGGCCGTTGGGCCCTGCTGCTGATCGCCACCCTGCTGCTGGGTACTTGGGCCAGCACCGTGACGGCGCGTCACATGCAGGTGCTAGACCCCAGCGCCATCGTGGTGGACGAAATCGTCGCCTTCTGGCTGGTGCTCTGGTTGGTCACGCCGACCAGCCTGCTCGGGCAAGCGGTGGCCTTTGCCCTGTTCCGTTATTTCGACGCTGCCAAACCCGGGCCCGTCGGCTGGGCCGATGGTCTGTGCCACCGGCTCGATGCCCGCCGTGACCGGCACGCCTGGCGCAAGGCCGGGCTGGGCATCATGTTTGACGACC
>CAJAXU010000003.1 GCA_903948045.1 uncultured beta proteobacterium
GGCTGGGCATTGACAAGACCGAGTACAAAGTCACGTTCCAGTCCCGCCTGGGCCGCGCCAAGTGGCTGGAGCCCTACACCGAGCCCACGCTGATTGCCTTGGCAAAATCCGGCGTCAAGCGCGTCGACGTGGTGTGCCCCGGCTTCACCAGCGACTGCCTGGAAACCCTGGAAGAAATCAGCATGGAGGCCCGCGAAGCCTTTTTGCACGCCGGTGGCGAGGTGTTTCACTACATCCCCTGCCTGAACGACGACCCGCAGTGGATCAGCGCCCTGGGCGATCTGGCCCAACAACACCTGGCCGGCTGGCCCACCCTGGCCGCCCCCGATGCCCAGGCGCTGGCCACCTCACGGGCTGAAGCACTGGCGCTGGGCGCGGCCGATTAGCTTCGTCATCCTCGCGCAGGCGGGGATCCATGACCTCCTGGATTCCCGGTTAATTGGAATCTGACCCCAATTTTTCCGAATACCAACCTAGTATTTTTACTAGACCGACCTTTCGAAATAATATTATTCAGGTATGTATTAGCCTTATGAACGCGCCTTTGTCCGGCAGCTTGAACAGCGCCTCAGCGGTGATGGCACGCACTGGGGACGAGCCACCGCGCGAGGGTGACCGCATCCTGACCGGTCAAGACGGCTAGCTAAGGCGACCGGTCGATTGCAGTGCGCAACACTGTGGGCTGAAATCGGATTTCAAAATTGGAAAACCCTCATGAAGCCCCCCCTCGCCCTTCAACCGCATCGTGCAGCCATCCGAGTGGTGGTTGAGCGGCACCGTGCCAAGAATGCGCGGGTTATCGGGTCTGTTGGGCGTTCCTGTGGACGTACTCACGCCCAATGCTTTGTCCGAGGCTTTCCTGGGCCAAGGTCATCGCTGAAGCGCAGCCGGTATGAAACGTGATCAAAAAGGCCAATGTTGCACTTGAGGGAATATTCCAACGTGAAGGAGCGATAGATGGCTAAGAAATTTACAGAACTGCGTGCGGGTATGACCCAGGCCGCACGCGAGAAGGCTGATGGCATGGCCAGGCAGATGTTGGCTGAAATGCCGCTCAACGAACTGCGCCAAGCCCGTGGCCTGTCGCAAAAGATGTTGGCCGAAGTGCTCCATGTGCAGCAGCCGTCGATCGCAAAGATCGAAAAACGAACCGACATGTACCTATCCATCCTGCGTAGCCACATTGAGGCGATGGGCGGCGAACTGGATGTGATTGCGCGGTTTCCAGACGGGTCAGTAAAAATCAACAACTTTACCGATCTGGGCGCTGCCACCCCGCTCTGATTACGGGCAGGTGACCTGTCTGGGCTGAGCCACGCCGGCTCAATACGCCAACACACTTTGCAGGCAGTCCAACACTTCCTGCACGATGGTCTCGGGGGCGGTTTCTACAAAACTGGCTTGCCTGGCGGTCCAGTCCAGTGATTTGACCTGATGAGCATGCACTTGCCCATCGGTGCGCAAGCCCTGACCCATCAGGGTGACGAGGAAGCCGGCGCTTCTGGCAGCGTCCGCCGCGCCACCTGAAATGGGGCAGACCATGGCCAAACGAAACCGCGCATTGAACTCACGGGGTGACACCACTAGGCAGAAGTGATCACCCTTCATCTCGCGGCCACTGGCTGGGTCAAACGCCAAATGCAAGATGTCGCCGCGGTCGGGGGTCATAGCTCGCCCCCGGCCGGCGCCATTTCGTCCCAGCCCTCAGCCCTACATGGGCCGGCGGGGGTGGCAAGCAGCAATTCGGCCAAGGATTTTCGGGCGCGCTGGGGTTTGATCTTGAGCTCGTCACCTAAGATCTCTATTGCCAGCCGTGAGCCGGCAACCAGGTGGTTTTGCTCCACGTAGCTGAGCGGAATCGTCATGATGTAAGAGCCACCAGACCGGCGCAGTGATGCATTCAACATGGGACGCCCTCTTTGCAGTTGTTTTACTAAAGTATAACAAGTGCACCAGCTTCATGGCCAAGGTGCCGCCCCAGTGCTGGGCTGGCGCTCAGCCCCCCGCCCTGCGCCGCTGCAACCAGCGCGGCACCACCAGCACCGCCACGATCACGGCCAACAGCGTCAGCGACATCGGCCGCTGTAAAAACACCATGGCGCTGCCCTCGCCAATGGAGATGGCGTTGCGGAACTGGGCCTCGGCCAAGGGGCCCAAAATCATGCCCACCACCACGGGCGCGGTGGGGAAGCTGAAGCGCCGCATGATGAGCCCGAGCACGCCGATGGCGTACAGCAAAAACAAATCGAACGCGCTCTGGCGCATGCCGTAGGCGCCCACGGTGGCAAAAATCAGAATGCCGGCGTAAAGCTGCGGCTTGGGCACCTTGAGCAGTTTGACCCACAGGCCCACCAGCGGCAGATTCAGCACCAGCAACATGACGTTGCCGATGTAGAGCGATGCGATCAGCGCCCAGACCAACGCCGATGCGCTGCTGAAC
>CAJAXU010000004.1 GCA_903948045.1 uncultured beta proteobacterium
GACGATGTGCAGGTCGCGCCCGTCATGGGTTTGCACCCGCACATCGGCGGCGGCCTCACTGATGCGGTCGTCCACAATCGCCTCCACCTTGGCACGCAACGTCAGCACGTCGGGCGAATTGACCACTGCGTCGGTGTACTCGTGTTCGCCGGCGCGGCCAAAGATCAGGCCAACGGCGCAAGAGTGGTAAACGCTGAACTTACTCTCCAGACCAGTGGTCGGCGTTTTCTTGCCGGTCAGCTCCAGCACCAGCGAGTGCACTTTGATCGTCACTTTTTTGATGTTGTCAGCTGTCAGGCCGTGCTTTTCGCGCAGTTGCACGCAGCCGTCAATGCTGGGGTGAATCACGATGCCGCAGGCAAAGGGCTTATAGGTGTTGAGGGCGATCTCCCAGCTGTCGCCCAGCTTGTCAGTGACCTGCGACCAGTCGGTCTTGCTTGAGAACACCTGCATCAGCCCGCGTGGCGCCTCTAGTGCGCGCTTGGAGGCGGTGTAGCCGTGCTTGGCCATCAGCGCCGACATCAGGCCCACCCGCGCTGCGCCACCAGGGTGAAAGGGTTTGGTCATGGTGCCAAACTGTTCACGCAGGCCAATCGGTTGCGAGGCGGCAATGCCAATCGCCATCTGGGTGCGCTCAGCATCCAGCTGGAGCAGGCGGGCGCAGGCGGCAGCGCTGCCCAGCATACCGGTGGAGCCGGTGATGTGCCAGCCCCGGTCGTAGTGGTCGGGGTAAATGGCGTTGCCGACACGGCAGGAGACCTCGATGCCAATCACCAGGGCGTCGATCAGCGCCCGCCCAGACACCTTCAGGTGCTCGCCCAGCGCCAGCAGGGCCGGCGCCACCGGGCCGGCCGGGTGGATGATGGTTTTCAGGTGGGTGTCGTCAAAATCAAAGGTGTGCGAGCTGATGCCATTCAGCAGGGCGGCGCTGGCCATGTCCACCCGGTCGCGCCGGCCCAGCACGGCGGCCTGGGCCGAGGGCGCCAGCTCCATCACCGCAGCCAGGGCCGCCACCATGGTCTCGTGGCCAGACGGGCCGATGGCGCAGCCGACCCAGTTGGCGAAGGTGCGGTGCGCTTCGCGCTCGACCGCGTCGCTCCAGCCCCGTGACGGGTGGCTGACAGCAAAGCGCGCCAGCATCTCGGTGATGGCTGGGGCGTGATGGTCGGCCTTGACGACGGTGTTGATGGCCATATGAAGTGTCCTTGTCAAAAAAGATGGAACTGAGAAATGGAATTGTCAGGCCGCCACCACCACCCGCAACACCTCCTGGCCATAGGCCTCCAGCTTTTTGGCGCCAATGCCGCTGACGCCCTGCAACTCGTCAAGCGAATGCGGTGCCAGCTCGGCAATGGCCAGCAGGGTGGCGTCGTGAAAAATCACATAGGCCGGCAGGTTGTGCTCGCGGGCCACTTCAGCGCGCCAGGCCTTGAGCGCCAGGTAGCGGCTTTGGCCGTCGGCGTCCAGGGTCGCCGGCAGCGGCGCCACAGCGGCGCCACGCTTGGGCTTGCGCTGGCCGGGCGCGGACACCGATTGGCGCAGGCGCACCGCCACCTCGCCTTTGAGCACGGCGCGCGAGGCGTCGGTCAATTGCAAGGTATTGAAGGCCTCAGCGTCCACCGCCACCGCGCCAATGGCGATCAGCTGGCGCAGCACGCCGCGCAGCTGCACCTCGGTCAGCTCGGCGCCAATGCCAAAGGTGCTCAGGCGCTCGTGGCCGCGCTGGGTCACCTTGTCAGTCACTTTGCCACGCAGGATGTCCATGATGTGGCCGGCGCCGTAGCTGATGCCGCCCATCTGCTGCACCCGGTACACGGTGCTAAGCAGCTTGCGCGCGGCGTCGGTGCCGTCCCACACGTCCGGCGGTTGTAGGCAGTTGTCGCAATTACCGCAGGGCTGGCTGGCCTCGCCAAAATAGGCCAGCAAGCGCACGCGGCGGCAGTCGGTGGCCTCGGCCAGGCCCAACAGGGCGTCGAGCTTGCCGCGCAGGCCCTGCTTGAACTCTTCGCCGGCCGGGCTCTCGTCGATCATGCGGCGCTGGTTCACCACGTCCTGCAGGCCGTAGCACATCCAGGCGTCGGCGGCAGCGCCATCGCGCCCCGCGCGACCGGTCTCCTGGTAGTAGCCTTCGATGTTTTTCGGCATGTCCAGGTGGGCCACAAAGCGCACATCGGGCTTGTCGATGCCCATGCCGAAGGCAATGGTGGCCACCATCACAATGCCCTCACTGCGCAAAAACCGGTCTTGGTTGGCCTGGCGCACCCGGCCGTCCAGGCCGGCGTGATACGGCAGCGCGTCCAGCCCCTCGTCGCACAGCAGCTGCGCCACCTCTTCCACCCGCCGGCGCGACTGGCAGTAGACGATGCCGGCGTCACCGGTGTGCTCCTGCGCCACAAAGCGCAGCAGCTGCTGGGTGGCGTCTTTTTTCTCGA
>CAJAXU010000005.1 GCA_903948045.1 uncultured beta proteobacterium
CTCGCGCTGGATCAACCACTCCTGCGCGCCCAACTGCGAAGCCGATCAGCAGGGCAGCCGTGTCTTCATCCGGGCCCTGCGCGCTATTGCCGCCGGCGAAGAGCTGAATTTTGATTACGGGCTGATCATCGATGAGCGCTATACGCCCAAGCTGAAGGCGGAGTACGCCTGCTGGTGTGGCGCTGACGAATGTCGCGGCACCATGCTGGCGCCCAAGCGGCGCCGGCGCTGACGGACCTGCGCATGGCGGCGGACTACCAGCCGGTCGCCCAGGCCTTGGCGCAGCACTGGCCGGGCGTCAGCCTCGAGGTATGCGATAGCCTTGACTCCACCAACTCCGAGCTGATGCGCCGGGCCCGGGCCGGGCAGGTGCAGCCCACCCTGCTGGTGGCCAGACAGCAAACAGCCGGGCGTGGCCGTTTGGGTCGGCAGTGGCTCAGCGGTACGGGCCTAACCGATGCCGATGCCAATGCCGATGGCGAATGCGCGTCGCTGACCTTTTCGCTGGGTCTGCCCTTGGCGCCGGCCAGCTGGTCTGGCCTGTCGCTGGCAGTTGGCGTCAGCATTGCCGCCAGCCTGCACCCCGACTTGCGGCTGAAATGGCCCAACGACCTGTGGCTGCACCAGCGCAAGTTGGGCGGCATTCTGATCGAGACCGCTGCTTTGGACGAGGGGCGCCAAGCGATTGTCGGTGTGGGTATCAACCTTGGTTCGCGGGACGACACCGGTTTGGCCCGGGCGCCGGCCTGGCTGGAGGAGTTGCTGCCCGGCGTGGATGCGCCGCAGGCGCTGCTGCGGATGGCGGCACCCCTGCTACAGGCGATCCGAGACTTTGAGCTGCGGGGTTTTGCGCCGTTTCAGTCCGGTTTTGCCCAACGCGATGCCCTGATGGGTGCGCCGCTTACCCTGAGTGACGGCACCTGCGGCGTCGCCCAGGGCGTCAATGCGGAAGGGGCTCTGCTGCTGCGTACGGCAGTGGGGCTGCAGGCCATCACCAGCTCAGAGGTCAGCCTGCGCCCAATACTGGAACCACAGGCCGGGATACCCTTGTCATGAGCCGCCTGACCCAGCGCTTGCGCTTGGCGGTGTTGTTGCTGCTGTTGCTCAACCTGTCGTATTTCTTTTGGTCAGAAGGCATGCTGCGTGGCGCCGGTTTAGGGCCAACGGTGCAGACGGAGCCGCAGCGGCTGGCCCGGCAAATCAAGCCCGATGCTGTGCAGCTGCGCAAACCCGAAGCGGTCATGCCCGACTCTGCAGCCTCGGCAGCGTCAGCGTCAGCGTCGACGGCGGGGCCGGCCGGCGAGTGCCTGGAAGCGGGCCCCTTTGACGAAGCGCAAAGTGTGGCCCTGCGGCGTGCGGCCAGCGACGTATTGCCGGCATCGGCCTGGGCGCTGGTGCCGACTTTGACGCCGGCGCGTTGGATTGTTTACATCGGACAGTACAGCAGCCCGGCCACGATCGAGAACAAGCGGGCCGAGTTGGCGGCCTTGAAGATCAGTGTCGAGCCCCTGACCAACCCGGAGCTGGAGTTGGGCTTGTCACTGGGTCACTTTGAAACGCGGGCGGCCGCAGCGGCAGCGCTGGAGGCCTTGAAAAAACGTGGCTTGCGCAAGGCACTGGTGGTGCAGGAGCAGCCTGAGTTGCCCGGTGTGGTGCTGCGGGTGCGCCTGAGCAACGGCCTTGCGCGGGCCCAGCTCAGTGGCCTCACGCCAGCGTTGGCTGGCAAGGACTGGCTGCCCTGCCGCTGAGGTTCAGGCGCTCGGGCCGGGCGAAAAACGCACGGTGAAGAGGGCCCCAGGGGCGGCCTGGCCGGGCCGGGTTTCGTCCAGGTCGACGGTGGCGTTGTGTTGGTGGGCGATTTCCAGCACGATGGGCAGGCCCAGACCGGACCCGTCGGCCTCGGTGCCCAAGGCCCGGTAGAAGGGCTGAAACACCAGCTCGCGCTCGGCCAGGGGCACGCCCGGGCCGGAATCCTCCACCTGCAGCAGCAGCGTGCTCTGGGCAGGGTCGATCAGCACCCGCGCCGTGATCACGGCCGTTTGATGACCGCTGGAGGGGGTGTAGTTGATGGCGTTGTCAACCAGATTGCGCACCAACTCCTTCAGCAGGGTCGGGTTGCCCTCGAGTTGACCGCCAGGCGCACCCGGTTCAGTGCCTTCGTAACCCAGGTCAATCTGCTTCTCGATGGCGCGGGGCACGCAATCCCGCACCACCGACATCGTCAGTTCAGCCAGATCACAGGTCTGGCGCGGCATGGCCGAGCCACTGCTCTCGGCCCGCGCCAGCGCCAGCAACTGGTTCACGGTGTGGGTGGCGCGCACGCTGGAGCGGCCAATCTGGCGCAGCGACTGCTTGAGTTCGTCGGCATCCGCACCTTCGCGCTGCGCCAGGTCGGCCTGCATGCGCAAGCCTGCCAGCGGTGTTTTGAGCTGGTGCGCTGCATCGGCCAGAAAACGCTTTTGTGTGGCAATCGAATCCTTCAGGCGCAGCAGCAGGTCATTGACGGACGAGACCAATGGCGTCACCTCCAGGGGCACGGCCTGCGCATCGATCGGGCTCAGGTCGTCGGGCTTGCGGGCCCGGATGCGTTCCTCCAGCCGGTTCAGGGGCTTGATCGCCTGCACCAGTGCCAGCCAGACCAACAGCACCGCGATGGGCAAAATCACAAATTGCGGCAGCATCACGCCCTTGACGATTTCGGTGGCCAGCACCGAGCGCTTCTCCAGCGTCTCGGCCACCTGCACCAGCGCCGGTCGCGCGCCCGGCAGCGTCACCTTGACCCAGGTGTAGGCCACCTTGATCCCCACGCCGCGGATCTCGTCGTCGCGGATGCGGACCTCGCCGGGAACCGCTTTTTCACCATCTGGAGGCAGTGGCAGCGCCCGCTCGCCACTCAGATACTCACCGTTGGCCCCCAGTACCTGGTAATAAACGGTGTCCGAGTCATCGGCCCGCAGCAGCTCGCGTGCCGGCAGCGGCAGGCTGAACTGCACCTTGTTGTTGTTGACGCTGACCAGTTGCGCCAACGCGCCAGCGTTGTACTCCAGGGCGCGGTCAAAGGGTTTGCCGGCGATACCCTGTGCGACCAGCCAAGTCAGAACCAAGCTGATCGGCCACAGCAGCAAGAGGGGCGTGAGCATCCAGTCCAGGATTTCCCCGAACAAGGAGCGTTGTTCGCGCCGGAAGATGCTCACGCGCGTCCCGCAGCGGGTTTAGCCAGGAATCTTCTCCAAGCAGTAGCCCAACCCGCGCACGGTAGCGATGCGGATCGGGCCCTTTTCGATCTTCTTGCGCAGCCGGTGGATGTAGACCTCGATGGCGTTGTTGCTGACTTCTTCGCCCCATTCGCACAAGCGCTCCACCAGCTGGTCCTTGCTGACCAGACGTCCCGCACGCTGCAGCAAGACCTCGAGCAGACCCAGCTCGCGTGCGGAGAGTTCGACCATGACGCCGTCGATGGTGGCCACCCGGCCGGACTGGTCGTAAATCAGCGGGCCATGCTTGATGGTGCTGCTGGCAGTGCCCATGCCGCGCCGGCTCAGGGCCCGCACTCGCGCCTCGAGCTCCTGCAGGCTGAAGGGCTTGGCCATGTAATCGTCGGCGCCGTAGTCGAGCCCGCGTACGCGCTCCTCCACGCTGTCGGCAGCCGTCAGAATCAGCACCGGCAGCGAAGAGCCGCGTGCCCGCAGTTTTTTTAACACCTCCAGGCCGTGCATCTTGGGCAGGCCCAGGTCCAGGATCAGTAGGTCAAATTCGGTGTTGGTCATCAGAGCGGCATCGGCCTCGCTGCCGCTGGCCACATGGTCGACCGCTGCGCCTGAGCTACGCAGGCTGCGCAGCAGGCCGTCCGCCAACACCTGATCATCTTCTGCAATCAGAATTCGCATGTTTGTCTCCTGGTTGTCGCCTGGTCTGGCCCGGTCGTCTTCTGCGGTCATTCTAGGCCGGCGCGCCGCCACCGGTGACAGATTCTTGCGCTGTGATGCTCAGGCGGCGTAGGCCTCCAAACCGATGGCGATCACCGTCGCGACCTCCGGGCCAACCGCCTGGCGCAGCTCGGCTTCGGCCTGCGCCACCGACTGCTGCATCGCCAGCAGCCATGCCAGGCCGGCGGGGGTGAACCGGATGCGCCGTGCGCGGGCATCTCGGGCGTCCGGTTCGCGCGCCACCAGGCCCCAGGCCAGGCATTGGTCGACCAGCTTGCCCATGGCTTGCTTACTCATGCCGGCGCGCTGGGCCAGCACCGTCAGGCGCGAGCCGTCCAGCGCGAGATGCCGGGAGACATGGATGTGCGACGCGCTCAGGCGGCCGCGCGCTGCCAAGTTGGCCAGCGCCAGCGGCATGTGCTCATTGGCCGCCATCAACTGCAATACCCGGGTCTCGAAGCGGCGCAACGCCAGGTTCATCCAGTGGCCCAGGTGGGCTTGTCGCCAGCCGGCTTGCAGGGAAATATCGTCCATGCCAAATAGTAAGTTAAATTGACTAAAAAAACTGTTTACAGATTTAAACCGCAGGGCTTAAACTACTGTTCAAGCATCCAGCCTGTTGTTAACACCAGAGCATGATGCCCCTCAACACATTGATATTCAAGGAGAGATCTTCATGGACGCACCGGTCAAAACCCCCAGCCCCGCCAACAGCGAAAAAGCCAAAGCCCTGCAAGTGGCGCTGGCGCAGATTGAGAAGCAGTTTGGCAAAGGCACCATCATGCGACTCGGTGAGGGCGAGGTGATCGAGAACATCCAGGTGGTTTCCACCGGCTCGCTCGGGCTCGACATTGCGCTGGGCGTCGGCGGCCTGCCGCGTGGCCGGGTGGTTGAGATCTACGGCCCGGAATCGTCGGGCAAGACCACGCTCACGCTGCAGGTCATCGCCGAAATGCAGAAGCAGGGCGGGCAGTGCGCCTTTGTCGATGCCGAGCACGCGCTCGACATCCAGTACGCGCAAAAACTCGGCGTCAACCTGCAGGACCTGCTGATCAGCCAACCTGACACTGGCGAACAGGCGCTTGAAATCGTCGACAGCCTGGTGCGCTCGGGCGCGGTCGACCTGATCGTCGTCGACTCGGTGGCGGCGCTGACACCGAAGGCCGAGCTCGAAGGCGAGATGGGCGACAGCCTGCCCGGTTTGCAGGCGCGGCTGATGAGCCAGGCGCTGCGCAAATTGACGGCGCACATCAAGAAGACCAACTGCATGGTGATCTTCATCAACCAGATCCGCATGAAGATCGGCGTGATGTTTGGCTCGCCCGAAACCACCACCGGCGGCAATGCGCTCAAGTTTTATGCGTCGGTTCGGCTCGATATCCGTCGCACGGGCACCATCAAAAAGGGCGACGACGCCATTGGAAACGAGACCAAGGTCAAAGTGGTGAAAAACAAGGTGGCGCCGCCGTTCAAGACGGCCGAGTTCGACATTTTGTTCGGCGAGGGCATCAGCCGGCACGGCGAGATCATCGACATGGGCGTGAACGCCAACATCCTGGACAAGTCGGGTGCCTGGTACGCCTACAACGGTGAAAAAATCGGCCAGGGCCGCGACAACGCCCGCGAGTTCCTGCGCGAAAACCCGGCCTTGTCGTATGAGATTGAAAACAAGGTGCGGGCCTCGCTTGGCATTCCCCTGCTGCCAGGCGCCGCTGAACCTGAAACCAAGGCCAAGACTTCAAGCAAAAAAGCGGTCTAGCCCTTATCAACCAGACGTTTATTGCTCCTGAAGATATAGCAATTCAATGTTCTGCGCCAGGTTGACCGTACGCTGATGGCTACCAACCAGCCCTCGCTCAAAGGCCGCGCGCTGCGCCTGCTCAGTGGCCGCGAGCATTCGCGCGCGGAGCTGGAGCGCAAGCTGGCCAGTTTTGAGGAAGTGCCCGGCAGCCTGGCGCAGGCGCTGGACGCACTGCAGGCTAAGGGATTTATCAGCGAACAGCGCGTGATCGAGTCGGTGCTGCACCGTCGTGCCGGCAAATTGGGCGGCGCCCGGTTGCGCCAGGAGTTGCAGGGCAAGGGCCTTGACCCAGCAGCCGTTGGCGCCGCGCTGGCCCAATTGCAGGGTAGCGAGGGGGAGCGGGCCTTGGCGGTGTGGCGCAAAAAGTTCGGCGTGCCACCGGAGGATGCACAGGCCGCTGCGCGCCAAATGCGCTTTTTGGCGACGCGGGGTTTTGGCACTGAGACGATTCGGCGCGTGGTCTCAGGCCGGATGGCTCAGGACGTGGACATCGGCGCAGACCTTGGCGACTGAGCTGACGCGCCGTCAGCACGGCCTCGGGGGCCAGGCCTCATAAGCCCAGCATCAGGCGCAGGTTTTGTACCGCGGCACCACTGGCGCCTTTGCCCAGGTTGTCGAGCCGGGCCACCAGCACAGCGTGTCTGAAATCGTCGTCCGCGCCAGTGTTGGCAAACACCCGCAACTCCATGCGATTGGTGTCCACCAGGGCCAACGGGTCCAGTTTCTGGTCGGGGCTGGTGGCTTCCACGCTCACCCACTCGCTGCCGGCGTAGTGGCGGGCCAGAGCGTCGTGCAGGTCTTGCGCGCTGGGTTGGCCGGGCAACAAATCCAGATGCAGCGGCAGTTGGACCAACATACCCTGCCGGAAGCTACCCACCGCCGGCATGAAAATTGGGCGGCGCGTCAGACCGGTGTACCGCATGATCTCCGGCAAATGCTTGTGTTTGAGGCCTAGGCCATACAGTTCGAACGGCGGCGCCGCCCCTGATTCGTGGGCTTCGATCATGCTTCGCCCACCGCCTGAGTAGCCAGTGACCGCCGGCAGGCTGATCGGGTAGTCGGCAGGCAGCAGGCCGGCGTCCAACAGAGGCCGGATCAAGGCAATCGCGCCAGTGGGGTAACAGCCCGGGTTGCTCACCCGACGCGCCTGCGCCACCAGGCCGCTTTGGTCACGATGCAGCTCTGGAAAGCCGTAGACCCAATCCGGCGCGGTGCGGTACGCAGTGGAGGCGTCGATGATCTTGGGGCCCAATTGGCCGCTAGCCCTTGCTGCATCATCAATCATTGCTACTGATTCAATAGCAGCCTGATCGTGCAGGCACAGCACCACCAGGTCCACTTGCGTCATCAGCGCGCGCTTGGCGGCAGCGTCTTTGCGCAACTCAGGGGCAATGCTGACGAGCTCAATGCCCGCCATGCCTTGCAGCCGCTCGCGGATTTGCAGTCCAGTGGTGCCGGCTTCGCCGTCAATGAAGATTTTGTGCATGATGAGCTCCCGTTCAGTGAGCCAGTGACGGCCCTGTAAGACTGGCTAAAGTTTGGTGCGTTGCAGCATGATACATTCCAAAGCTGCGTTGAGAAGTGCCTGCCGCACAGACAAGCAGTTTGGCGGCGGGGAAGAAAACCATATATTCCTGCGAGAGACCTCATGAAGATTCACGAGTACCAAGGCAAGGACATCTTGCGCCAGTTTGGTGTACCGGTGCCCCGAGGCATTCCTGCCTTTACCGTTCAAGAGGCGGTCGAAGCGGCTCAAAAGTTGGGTGGCCCCGTGTGGGTGGTCAAAGCGCAAATCCACGCCGGCGGCCGTGGCAAGGGCGGCGGCGTCAAGCTGGCCCGCTCGGTCGACGAGGTCAAACAGCTCGCCAGCGAGATCCTGGGCATGCAACTCGTGACGCACCAGACCGGCCCCGAAGGCCAGAAGGTGCGCCGCTTGCTGATCGAAGACGGTGCCGACATCAAAAAAGAGTATTACGTGTCCGCGGTGACCGACCGTGCCACGCAGCGCGTAGCCTTTATGGCGTCGTCCGAGGGCGGCATGGACATTGAAGAGGTGGCCCACGCCACGCCAGAGAAAATCATCAAAGCCATCGTCGATCCGGCCACCGGCCTGACCGACGCGCAGGCCAAGACCCTGGCCGATGGCATGGGTGTGCCAGAAGCCTCGACCGCGCAGGCGGTGGACGTGCTGCAAAAGCTGTACAAGGTCTACATGGAGACCGACGCTTCGCTGGTCGAAATCAACCCGCTGATCCTCGAAGGCAACGGCAACATCAAGGCACTGGACGCCAAGTTCAACTTTGACGCCAACGCCCTGTTCCGCCATCCTGAGATCGTGGCTTACCGCGACCTCGATGAAGAAGATCCGGCTGAGGTGGAGGCCAGCAAGTTTGACCTGGCTTACATCAGTCTGGACGGCAACATCGGCTGCCTGGTCAATGGCGCTGGCCTTGCGATGTCGACCATGGACACGCTCAAGTTGTTTGGTGCTGAGCCGGCCAACTTTCTGGATGTCGGCGGCGGCGCCACCCCCGAGAAGGTGACTGAAGCGTTCAAGATCATGCTGCGCAATGACAAGGTCAAGGCGATTCTGGTGAACATTTTTGGTGGCATCATGAAATGCGACACCATTGCCACCGGGGTCATCACCGCTTGCCGGGCGACCAACCTCAATGTGCCGCTGGTGGTGCGCATGAAGGGCACGAATGAGGAGCTCGGCAAGAAGATGCTGGCCGAAAGCGGTCTGCCCAGTATCAGCGCCGACACCATGGCCGACGCCGCCCAAAAAGTGGTCGCCGCCCTGAAATCCTGAAGCCCTGCCGACTAGGAAAACACCATGTCCATCCTCATCAATAAAGACACCCGAGTCATCACCCAGGGCATTACCGGAAAAACCGGCCAGTTCCATACTGAAAAATGTCAGGAATACGCCAACGGTAAAGCCTGTTTTGTCGCCGGCGTGAACCCCAAAAAAGCTGGCGAAAAGATTTTTGGCATTCCTATTTACGCCTCAGTCAAAGAGGCGGCCACTGACACGGGCGCCAGTGTGTCGGTGATTTATGTGCCGCCAGCGGGTGCCGCAGCGGCGATCTGGGAGGCGGTGGAAGCCGATCTGGACCTGGCGATCTGCATAACAGAGGGCATTCCGGTGCGTGACATGCTGGAAGTGCGTAATCGGATGAAGGCCAAGGTCGCCGCCGGCGGTAAGGAAACCCTGCTGCTGGGCCCGAATTGCCCGGGTTTGATCACGCCCGACGAGATCAAGATCGGCATCATGCCGGGCCATATTCACCGCAAGGGCCGCATCGGCGTGGTCAGCCGCTCCGGCACCTTGACCTACGAGGCGGTGGCGCAACTCACTGAGATCGGTCTGGGCCAGTCAAGTGCCGTCGGCATTGGCGGCGACCCGATCAACGGCCTCAAACACATCGACATCATGCGCATGTTCAACGACGACCCCGAAACTGACGCGGTGATCATGATCGGTGAAATTGGTGGACCCGACGAGGCGGAAGCCGCGCGCTGGTGCAAAGCCAACATGAAGAAGCCGATTGTGGGTTTCATCGCTGGCGTCACGGCGCCTGCTGGCAAACGCATGGGTCATGCTGGCGCGCTGATCTCAGGCGGCGCTGACACTGCCGATGCCAAACTGGCTGTGATGGAAGAGTGTGGATTCAAGATCACCCGTAACCCGTCCGAGATGGCCAAGTTGCTCAAGGCTATGCTCTAGTTTCTCGCCCAGTGCTCGTGCGCACGCATTGGCGTGCGGATCACCGCAAAAAAGAAAGCCGGATTTTTGAAGGAAAATCTGGCTTTGCTCATCTGGCTTCGCCCACACCCACCCAACCGAGTCGCTCGCCATGGAAGAATTCCTCACCGCCAATTTCTGGCTTGCAGTCGGACAGATCATCATGATCGACATTCTGTTGGGCGGCGACAACGCGGTCGTCATCGCGCTGGCCTGCAGGCAGTTGCCGGCACATCAGCGTACAAAAGGGATCTTGTGGGGAACGGCAGGCGCCATTGTCTTGCGCGTCGCCCTGATTGCCTTTGCCTTGACGCTGCTGCAGGTGCCTTATCTGAAGTTGGTGGGTGCGGCTCTGTTGCTGTGGATCGGTGTCAAGCTCCTAATGCCCGATGACGAGGCACACGCCAATATTCAGGGCAGTGACAAGCTTTGGGCAGCGGTGAAAACCGTCATCCTGGCAGACCTGGTGATGAGTGTGGACAACGTGATCGCCATTGCCGGCGCTGCCACCAATGCCGGATCGCAGCATCAACTGCCCCTGGTTATTTTTGGGCTGGTTGTGAGCATTCCCATCATCATTTGGGGCAGCCAATTGGTCCTCAAGTTGATGGACCGTTTCCCCTTCATCATCACACTGGGCGGTATGCTGCTGGGCTGGATTGCCGGCACCATGGCGCACAGCGATCCGGCGGTGAAGACCTGGTGGCCGCAAACGCAGCCTTGGTCCGTGGGTTTTGGCGTTGGCGGCGCCTTGTTGGTCTACGCCATTGGTCGTGGATTACACAGAAGGCAGCAGACTAAGCCGACGGACCCGGCGTCCTGACAGGCCGCGGCTATTGGTGACCGTGATCCCGGCGTATGAGTTACACGTTTGTTGCCCAGACCGACCGCGGGCGGGTTCGCGCCAACAATGAGGATTCGGTCGACTTCGACCCAGTCAGTGGCCTGGCGGTGCTCGCTGATGGTATGGGCGGTTACAAGGCGGGAGAAGTGGCCAGTGCCCTGGCGACCGGGCACATCAAGGCCGAGTTGTCACGCTGGCTGCAGGCCTCGGGTCAGACCGTTAATGTGCGGCACATCCGTCAGGCGGCTCAGAGTTGCGTCGCCAATGCCAATGCCCTGATTCTGGCGTCGGCGCGTGCCAACCCTGAGCATGCCGGCATGGGCACAACGCTGGTAGTGGCTATTTTTTGCGGTCCCCAACTGATTCTGGGCCATGTAGGCGACTCACGCTGTTACCGCCTGCGCGACGGGGTGCTGCTGCAGCTGACGCGGGACCACTCGGTGCTGCAGGAGCAGATCGACGCGGGTCTGTTGACGCCGGCGCAGGCCGCACAATCGTCAGACCGCAACTTGGTCACGCGCGCCCTGGGCGTAGAAAACGCCGCTAATCTTGAACTCAATGATTTTCCGGTGCAGGCAGATGACCTGTACTTGCTGTGCTCGGACGGGTTGACCGATATGGTTCAAGATGCGGGTATTGCCGCCACCCTACGGCAGCGGACCACCCTCGATCAGATGGCGCGGGACTTGGTGCAGATGGCCAATCAGAATGGCGGTCGCGACAATATCGCGGTAGTGTTGGTGCGGGCTAGCGAGGCCAAGCGGCCACGCCATTTTCTCGCCAGGCTGCTGGGAAGACCGTAGTGTGTCAGTGGTCGTAATGATGTCTAACCTCGGGAGGCCGCATGCCCAAGCTGATCGTGTCAATTGATGGTGCGGTGATGAAGGAAGTCGTGTTGACCAAGCCGCGGACTACCCTGGGTCGCCGGCCCTACCACGACATCGTCTTTGACAACCTGGCGGTCAGTGGCGACCATGCCGCGCTGACAATGGACGCGACACAAGTCATGATCGAAGACCTTGGCAGCACCAATGGTACCTATGTCAACGGCGAAGCCGTGCGGCAACGGGTGCTGCAGGAGGACGATGTCATCGCGCTGGCCAAGTACCAGTTGGTTTTTAAGGCGGACCCGCCACTGGCGACGCCCGCGCCCGTGCCTGACGCTGAAGCGGTGATCAAGGTTTTGTCGGGCCGTGCGCTTGGCCGGGAATTGGCGCTGAGCAAGCCGGTGACCACTCTGGGCAAGCCGGGCGTGGCTGTCGCCGCCATTACCCGGCGTTCGAGCGGATTTGCCCTGCACCACGCTGAGGGCGAGGCCCGGGTACAGATCAACGGCACGCCGATCGGCTCAGACGCGGTCATTTTGCAGGACGGCGACATCCTAGAACTGGCTGGGACCCGCATGCAATTTTTGCGCAAATGAACTGGCTCAGGCCCACATCTCCGCGAGGTGGAGCGGCCGCAGTGTATGCTTTGGCCCTTTATCAGCTGGCCAGAGTAGCCGCTGGTAGAACCGCCGTTCGACGGTGCAGCTAATTTCGAGAACCAATGAGGAGGGACGCTTGATGAAGGTTCGTGTACTGGGTTGCTCCGGCGCCATTGCCAGAGATTGCAGGACCACGTCCTTCCTGATCGACCACGACCTGTTGCTGGACGCCGGAACAGGCGTTGGTGATTTGACCCTTGATGACATGCGCGGCATCAAGCATGTCTTGCTGACCCATGCGCACCTGGACCATGTGGCGGCCTTGCCGCTGATGGTCGACGCCATCGCGGGATCCATCACCCAGCCCTTGCAGATCCACGCCTTGCCCGCCACCCTTGACGCGTTGCGTGCGCATATCTTCAATGGGGTGATCTGGCCTGACTTCAGCCGCATCCCGACGCCGCAAAACCCTTTTATTAGTTTTCATGCCATTGAAGTCGGGCAGATCCTGCAATTCGGTAACAAACGCGTGGAGGTCTTGCCGGCAGTTCATATCGTGCCGGCGGTGGGATTTGCCGTGTCAACCGAACAGCAGCCGGCCTGGGTGTTTACCGGGGACACGGAGCGCAACCCGGCGTTCTGGCAGCGCGTCAACCAGCTTGAGGTGGCCATGCTGGTGATTGAAACCGCCTTCAGC
>CAJAXU010000006.1 GCA_903948045.1 uncultured beta proteobacterium
AAGTGGTCTTTATGGGCTCTCAAGGGGGTCACGACATCACCTTGAGCGAGTTAACCACTGGCACTGACTTGACGGAGACCGATCTGCTCCAACGTCTTGCCCGGCACCCACACAGGCACCTGATCTGATCAGTTTTTCGAAGGGCTCGGCATGAAACTTTTGACCTCTGCACAACACGACCAGTACCGGGCGCAGGGCTACGTCTCACCCGTGCGTGTCATGTCTGCCGCAAAGGCTGAATCGATTCGTTCTCAGTTGGAGGCCTTCGAAAAAAGCCAGGGTGGCCCTTTAAAGGGGTCGATGCGTCACAAGTCGCATTTGCTGTTCAGCTGGCTGGCTGACCTTGTCCGTGATGAGAAAATTCTCGATGCGGTGGAAGACCTCTATGGCGGTGATTTGCTGTGTTGGACCACGAACTTCTTCATTAAAGAGGCGCACGACCCTGGGTTCGTGTCCTGGCACCAGGACTCCACCTACTGGGGCCTGTCGCGGCCTGACGTGGTCACGGCCTGGATCGCGCTTTCAGCGTCGAACGTCTCCAATGGTGCCATGCAGGTCATCCCCGGCACGCATCTGTCCGAGCAGATCCCGCACCGGGACACCTACTCGCCCCACAATCTGCTGACGCGTGGGCAGGAGGTTGCGGTTGAGGTTGATCCAGGTCAGGCTCGAACCATCACCTTGGAACCCGGTGAAATGTCCTTGCATCATGTTCGGATCATTCACGGCTCGCCACCCAACGAGTCGGCAACCCGTCGCATCGGCTTCGCAATACGCTATATCCCCACCAGCGTTCGCCAGGAGCAGGGCGACGACAGCGCGAGCCTGGTTCGTGGCGTGGATGACTACCGCACCTTTGAGCATGAGCCTAGGCCGTCCAAGGACATGGATCCTGCCTTTGTGTCCTTGCATGCCGAAATTGCCCAGCGCAATGCAAAAATCTTGTACAAGGGCACGCCAATCAGTAGCCATGAGCAGCGCTTGCAGCGTCAACCCTAAGGTGTGCAGGGAGACTGCCCGGTACCAAATTCCACCCATCACGGATGCCATAAGCCATGCGCGCCATCTTTCCGCTTTGCCGCGAGCATTTTCCGGTCGATCAGGTCGAGGCGGCGGGTGTGCACGAGTGTGGCCTGGCGGACACCACCGGTATTCAGTTACCGGCACTGTTTGCAGTGGCCTCCCTTGCAAGAGGGGCTACCAGGTGAGCCGCTGCATGGCATGACGCCCAAGGCTGGTCTGCCTATGGGTTGGCTGTTGGCGTAACGGCTGCGCCGTGGTGATACCGCTCGCCTGAGCCCGTCAGGTCCGGTCAGGCCCCTTGCAGGGCCGCCGCCACAATGCTGGCCGCGTCCACCTTGAAGAAAGCCCGCAAGGCGGCTCGTGTGTCACTGCGGCCAAAGCCGTCGGTGCCCAGCGTGGTGTAGCGGCGCCCTTCGGGCAGGTATGCGCGTATGGCTTCCGGCACAGCGCGCACATAGTCGGTGGCGGCAATGATGGGGCCGGCGCTCTGTTGCAGCTGGCGGGTGATGAAAGGAAAGGGCGCTGCGGTGTCGGCAGTGGTTACCTGCTGGCAGGCTACGGCCTCGCGTGCCAGCTCACTCCAGCTGGTGACGCTGAACACATCCACGGCAATGCCCTGCGCCGCCAGCAGTGCTGCGGCCTTGATCGCCTCGGTCAGGATGGCGCCGGAGCCCAGCAGTGTCACCTGGCGCGGCGGCGCGTCCCCGGCCACGTGGCCCTGTGCTGGCCAGTGGCCAAAGTGGTAGCACCCTTGCAGCAGATCGCCGTGCACGGCCTCAGGCAGGTCCGGCTGCGCGTAGTTTTCGTTCATCAGGGTGATGTAGTAAAAAACGTCGCGCTGATCGACCAACATCTCTTGCATGCCATGTGCCACGATCACCGCCATCTCGCCCGCAAACGCCGGGTCCCAGGCGCGGCAGTTGGGGATGGTGGCGGCGATCAGGTGGCTGCTGCCGTCCTGGTGCTGCAGGCCTTCGCCGCCCAGCGTGGTGCGGCCCGAGGTGGCGCCCAGCAGGAAGCCACGGGCGCGCTGGTCGGCCGCGGCCCAGATCTGGTCGCCGACGCGCTGAAAGCCGAACATCGAGTAGTAGATGTAGAAGGGCAGCATCGCCAGCCCGTGCACGCTGTAGCTGGTGGCCGCTGCGGTCCAGCTGGCGATGGCGCTGGCCTCCGAAATGCCTTCTTCCAGAATCTGGCCGTCCAGCGCTTCGCGGTAGCTCAGCACCGAACCAATGTCCTCGGGCAGGTACTTTTGGCCAACGCTGGAGTAGATGCCGACCTGCTTGAACAGGTTGGCCATGCCAAAGGTGCGCGCCTCGTCGGCCACGATGGGCACGATGCGTGGCCCCAGCGCCGGGTCTTTGAGCAGGTTGCCCAGGACGCGCACAAAGGCCATGGTGGTGCTCATGGCCTTGCCAGCCGCCGCCGTGGCAAAGCCGGCGTAGGCCGTCAGCGGCGGCAGCGGCACGGTGTCGCACTGGGTCAGGCGTTGTGGCAGGTAGCCGCCCAGGGCCTGCCGCTGCGCGTGCAGGTAGCGCATTTCCGGGCTGTCGCCGGCGGGTTTAAAAAAGGCCAGTGAGGTGGCCTGTGCATCGCTGAGCGGCAGCTGGAAGCGGTTGCGAAACTCGATCAGATCGGCGCCGTCAAAGGTCTTCTGGCTGTGAGTGGTCATCTTGCCCTGGCCCGCGCTGCCCATGCCAAAGCCTTTTTTGGTGTGCGCCAGAATCACCGTGGGTTGGCCCTTGTGGGCGGCAGCGGCGGCATAGGCGGCAAAAATTTTCACCAGGTCATGGCCGCCGCGCTTGAGCCGGTCGATCTGCTCGTCGGTCATGCCCTGCGCCAGCTGCACCAGCTCGGGGTTCTGGCCAAAAAAGTGGTCGCGGTTGTAGCGGCCGTCCTTGGCGGCAAAGGTTTGCATCTGCCCATCGACTGTGTTGGCAAAGGCCCGGGCCAGCGCGCCGCTGTGGTCTCGCGCAAACAGGCCGTCCCAGTCGCTGCCCCAGACCAGCTTGATCACATGCCAGCCGGCACCAGCGAACAGTTGCTCCAGCTCGTCAATGATGCGGGCGTTGCCGCGCACCGGGCCGTCCAGTCGCTGCAGATTGCAGTTGACCACCCAGGTCAGGTTGTCCAGGCCCTCGCGTGCGGCCAGGGTGAGGGCGCTCATCGACTCGGGCTCGTCCATCTCGCCGTCGCCAAACACGCCCCAGACCCGGCGCCCGGCGCAGTTCAGCAGTTGCCGGTGACTCAGGTAGCGCATAAAGCGGGCCTGAAAAATCGAGCTGATGGGGCCTATGCCCATGGAGCCGGTGGGAAACTGCCAAAAATCGGGCATCAGCCAGGGGTGCGGGTAGCTCGACAGCCCACGGGCGCCGCTGCCGGTGCGGGTGCGCGGTGCTCGGAGCTCCTGGCGGTAATGCATCAGGTCGGCCTCGTCGAGCCGGCCTTCCAAAAAGGCACGGGCATAGACGCCGGGCGCGCTGTGTGGCTGGAAGAACACCAGGTCGCCCAGGCCCTGCGCGCTGCGGCCGCGAAAGAAGTGGTTGAAACCGGTCTCAAACAGGTCGGCTGCGCTGGCGTAGCTGGCGATATGGCCGCCGAGCTCGCCGTAGGCCTGGTTGGCGCGTACCACCATCACCAGCGCGTTCCAGCGCATGATGGCCGCCAGGCGTTCCTCAATCGCCAGATCACCCGGGAACG
>CAJAXU010000007.1 GCA_903948045.1 uncultured beta proteobacterium
CATCATGTCTTCATCGGTAGTGCCCGGGTGGGCGGCGATGAAGTAGGGAATCAGGTATTGCTTCTTGCCGGCTTCCAGACTGAACTTGTCAAACAGGGTCTTGAACTTGTCGTAGCTGCCGATGCCGGGCTTCATCATCTTAGACAGCGGCCCGGCCTGGGTGTGCTCAGGGGCGATCTTCAGGTAGCCGCCCACGTGGTGCGTCACCAGCTCCTTGATGTACTCGGGGCTTTGCACCGCCAGGTCATAACGCAAGCCCGAGCCGATCAAAATTTTCTTGATGCCCTTGAGCGCGCGGCCGCGCCGGTACATCTTGATCAGTGGCGCATGGTCGGTGCCCAGGTTGGGGCAGATGCCGGGGTAGACGCAGCTCGGTTTGCGGCAGGCCGCCTCAATCTCGGGGCTGCGGCAGCCCAGCCGGTACATGTTGGCGGTGGGGCCGCCCAGGTCAGAGATGGTGCCGGTAAAACCGACCACCTTGTCGCGGATGTCCTCAATCTCGCGGATCACCGAGTCCTCCGAGCGGCTCTGGATGATGCGGCCCTCGTGCTCGGTGATCGAGCAAAAGGTGCAGCCGCCAAAGCAGCCGCGCATGATATTCACGCTGAAGCGGATCATTTCCCAAGCCGGGATCTTGGTCACGCCGTCATGGCCGCCGTGTTCGTCGGCATAGGCCGGGTGCGGGCTGCGCGCGTAGGGCAGGTCGAACACCAGGTCCATCTCGGCGGTGGTCAGCGGTATCGGCGGCGGCGTGATCCACACATCGCGCGCCGTGACGCCTTCGCCGTGCGCCTGCACCAGGGCGCGGGCGTTGCCGGGATTGGTCTCCAGGTGCAGTACCCGGTTGGCATGGGCATACAGCACCGGGTCCGCACGCACCTGCTCGTAGCTGGGTAGCCGGATCACCGAGCGATCGCGCGGCGGCACCTTGAGCTTGCCCTGGGTCGTAGGCAGATTCGGGTTGGCAAAAAAGGTCAGCGGGGACACGGCTGGAACGCTGGCTGGCATGGCCTCCGGCTTGGCATCCGGTTTAACATCAAATCGGCCCTCAGCCCCCGTCGTTATTGGGGTTTCAGCTACATTTTTAGTAGCATCTTCCTTGGCGCAGCTGCTGCCCTGCTCGGCCGCCTGCTCCGAGGTGGTCAGGTAGGGGTTGACCTGAGCCTCAACCCGACCCGGCACATCGACCTGGGTCGAGTCGATCTCGAACCAGCCGCGCCCGGTCTCATCATCAGGCCGGCGTACAAAGGCGGTGCCGCGCACGTCGGTGATGGTCTCCACCGGCTCGCGCGCCGCCAGCCGGTGCGCAATCTCCACAATCGCGCGCTCGGCGTTGCCATACAGCAGCAGGTCGCACTTGGCGTCAACCACGATCGAGCGGCGTACCTTGTCTGACCAGTAATCGTAGTGCGCAATACGGCGCAGCGAGCCCTCAATGCCGCCCAGCACGATCGGCACCTCCTTGTAGGCCTCGCGGCAGCGCTGGCTGTAAACGATGGCCGCCCGGTCGGGCCTCTTGCCACCGACGTCACCCGCCGTGTAGGCGTCATCGCTGCGGATCTTGCGGTCGGCGGTGTAGCGGTTGATCATGGAATCCATGTTGCCCGCCGTCACGCCCCAGAACACATTGGGCTTGCCCAGCGCCTTGAAGGGCTCGGCGCTTTGCCAGTCGGGCTGGGCGATGATGCCCACCCGGAAACCCTGGGCTTCGAGCATGCGACCGATCACCGCCATGCCAAAGCTTGGGTGGTCGACATAGGCGTCGCCTGTCACCAGCACGATGTCGCAGCTGTCCCAGCCCAGCTTGTCCATCTCGGCCCGGCTCATCGGCAGGAAGGGGGCCGTGCCAAAACGCGCGGCCCAGTACTTGCGGTAGCTCGACAGCGGTTTGGCGGCGCGCGCGAAAAAGGAGACGTCAACAGGGGCGTTCATGGTCATTTCAGGGTGAGCGGGCGAGTGTACGGCCTGTCGATAGAATGACCCCCGCATGCCGCCCAAAGCCCCTCTCACTGACTCCCCCAACCCCGTCGCACTCGCTGCGCGCCCCTGGCGCTGGCATGAACGCGAGTGGGCCTGGCTGGCAGGCGGATGGCTCGTGCTGGCCCTGCTCTTTACCCTGTGGCCAGCGCTGGACCTGAAGGTTAGTGGCTGGTTTTACCGGCCCGCCGGCAGCCCGGGCTGGAGCGGCTTTGCAGCCGACCAGTTTGCTGTGGTGGCCGTGATTCACGAAGCCGTGCCCTGGTTTGGCCGGGCGGCCAGCCTGCTTGGCCTGCTGCTGCTTGTTTTTTGGCGGCTGCGGCCGGGACCACTCACTCTGCGCTGGTGGCGCCGTTGCCTGATGCTGGGTCTGGTCATGGTGCTGGGCACCGGCGTCATGGTCAATGCCATTCTCAAGGAGAGCTGGGGGCGCCCCCGCCCGGTGGACGTGCAGACCTTTGGCGGCGCAGGCACCTTTGCGCCAGCACTCTACCCCTCCAACCAGTGCAGCAGCAACTGCTCCTTCGTCAGCGGCCACTCAGCAACCGGGTTCACCCTGTTGGCCTTGGGCCTGCTCGGTGCCCCCGCAACCCGGCGCCGCTGGCTGCTGTGGGGGCTGGCGGGGGGACTTTGCACTGGCGCGCTGCGCATCGCCCAGGGTGGCCATTACCTGAGCGACGTGCTGTTCAGCGGCCTGGTCATCTGGTTGTGCGGCGCCATGCTGCGAGCCGGCTGGTTGCACCTGCGGCGCTGGCGGCGTGGGCGGTTGCGGCTGGCGCACGGCCGACAGGCCGCGGCATCAGGCAGAATCTGAGCTCTGGCATTCATACAGCGCCAGTACTTTTTTAGAAGGATCACCATGGCTATGCACGTTGTCTCCGGCCTCGCCACAGGGCTTGTGGCGCTCACCCTGTTGATCGCGCCAGCGGCCCATGCGCTGCAACCGGCCACCGGCAAGGTCATCCTGACCCTGACCGGCAAGGTGGGTGATGCCAACAAGGCCAAGTCCGCCGAGTTTGACCTGGCCATGCTGGAAAAGCTGCCGCAACGCAGCTTCACCACCATGACGCCCTGGGACAAAAAACCCATCAAATTCACCGGGCCACTGTTGCGCGATGTGATGGCCGCGGCCAAAGCTGAGGGCACGACCCTCAAGGCCATGGCCCTGAACGACTACCAAACCACCATCCCCTTCGCCGACATCAAAAAATTCGACGTCGTGCTGGCCCACAAGATGAACGGTGAGTCCATCCCGGTCAAGACCAAGGGGCCACTGTTCATTGTTTACCCCTACGACACCAATAAGGAATTGCAGTCCGCGGTCTATTACGAGCGCTCGGCCTGGCAGCTCAAGTCCCTCAGCATTGACTAGTTTGCACATGGCAGCAGGCGGCAAAAATCGACGCTTCCTGATCTGGCTGGCCATCGGCACCGCGCTGTTGGCCCTGGCCACTGCCGCCTTGCTGACGTTTTTGCTGCACCAACGGCAGCTCATCGCGCAGAACCGCAGTCTGCAGACCGACTCGGTCACCGCTTTCACGTTCCAGGCCGAGCGGGAGTTCATGCGCTACCGGCAAACGCTGGACGCTGCCGTAAACAGCCGCAGGCCACCAGACGATGATGCCTTAACCTTACGGCATGATATTTTTCTGAGCCGGGTGAACCTGCTGCGCGAAAGCGGCAGCATCGGCTCGCTGGAATTGCGACCTGAATACACGTCGCTCAAGCCCAAGCTGCTGGCGTTGGTGGCACAAGCCGAAAAGGCCATGGCCCAAACGCCCCGCGATCCGGCTGCCCTGGCTGCCTTGCTGGAGACTTTTTACGCCATCGGGCCGGGCTTTCAGATGCTGAGTCTGGCGGCCGACTCCGAGTTGGCGCGGCGGCTTGAGCGCCAATCGGCCACGTCCCTCAGCCTGAGCGACCAGACCGTGGCGCTGACACTGGTGCAATTGCTGATCCTGCTGACTGCTGCCTATGGTCTGTATGCCTGGCATGGCCGCCAGGCCGCAGAACGGCTCGCACTTGAAAACCTGAGCGCAGAGCTGCGCGAGGCCACGCTGCGCGCCGACGAGGCCAACCGGGGGAAAAGTGCTTTTTTGGCGAACATGAGCCACGAGTTGCGCACCCCTTTCAATGGGCTGATGGGCATGCTCGGTGTGCTGGACGAGACGCAGCTCGACGCCACGCAACGCGGCTACCTGCAGACGGCACAAACCTCAGCGCAGCACCTGCTGACCCTGCTCAACGACATTTTGGATATTTCTGCGCTAGAGGCCGGCAAGATCACGGTCAAAGCCGCGCCGGTTAATCTGGCGTGGCTGCTGCGCGACATTGGCGCCCTGCTGCAGCCGCTGGCCAGCGGCAAGGGGCTGGATTTTTCATTGGCACTGCCCGTCATGCCACTGCCCTGGGTGCTCACCGATGACACCCGCCTGCGGCAGATTCTGTTCAACCTGCTGAACAATGCGATCAAGTTCACCGACAAAGGCCAAGTCAAGCTCACGGTGCACGAGGTCGACCGCTCGGCAAAAGGCATTGAGCTTGATTTTGTTATCGCAGACACCGGCATCGGGATCGCTGAACATGACCTGCCCCGCCTGTTTCAGCGTTTTCAGCAGGCGGAGAGCGGC
>CAJAXU010000008.1 GCA_903948045.1 uncultured beta proteobacterium
GGTCATTGAAGGACATGGCCACCAGCCCGGCCATGATGGCCAACTGCGAAAACAGCAACCAACTGCGCCGCCGCCCGAGCAACCGGGTCAGCAGCGGAATCGGCAGCCGGTCGACCAGCGGCGCCCAGACCCACTTGAAGGCGTAGGCCAGTCCGACCCAGCTCAGGTAACCTATGGTGGTGCGGTCAACGCCCGCCTCACGCAGCCAGAAACTCAGAGTGCCCAGTACCAGCAGCAAGGGCAGCCCGGCTGAAAAGCCCAGCGCCAGCATGCGCAGCGTGGGTGGCTCGAGGTAGACCCTGAAGGTGGCGAGCCAAGTGGGCTTGATTTGGCTGGCGGTGGCGGCATCTGATGACATTAGAGAATAATACGCGCTGAATTATGAAATTTGTGCTTTTCACTAAACCTACTGTGTCAAACCCGTCCTGTCACGCCAGGCCTTGGCGGGTTGCGTCTGCGCCCACCCTCGCACTTGCTCTGGCCCTCTTCACAGGACTTCCGGCCACAGCTCAGACGCGCGAAGGCGTAGATGTTGGCAGAAATTCGGCCTTCAGCAACCTGGTGCCGGCCGACAGCGTGGAGCGATCGTCGGCGGAGCAGTACCAGCAAATGCTGCAGCAAGCCAATGAAAAAAAGGCCTTGGCGGGGAAAGACCACCCCCAGTTGATGCGCCTGCGCGCCATTGCCGCCAAGATCATCCCGCACGCGCTGCAATGGAACCCGCGCGCCGCCAACTGGCAGTGGGAGGTGAACTTGATCGGCAGCAAACAGATCAATGCCTATTGCATGCCCGGCGGCAAAATTGCGTTCTACACCGGCATCCTGGACCAGCTCAAGTTGACAGATGACGAGGTGGCGATGGTGATGGGCCATGAAATTGCCCACGCCCTGCGGGAGCACGCACGCGAACGCATGGGCAAGAGCACGGCCACCAACATCGGCGCCAGCCTGCTGACCCAAATGCTTGGGCTGGGCCAGATTGGGCAAACCGTCACCAACTACGGCGCGCAATTGCTGACCTTGCAGTTCAGCCGCGATAACGAGTCTGAGGCCGACCTGGTCGGCATGGAACTGGCAGCCCGTGCCGGCTACGACCCGCGCGCCGGCGTCACGCTGTGGCAAAAAATGAGCGCCGCCAACAAAGGCGCGCCGCCACAGTGGCTGTCCACCCACCCGTCGGGTACCACCCGCATCGGTGACATCGAGGCCAACCTGCCCAAGGTGATGCCGCTGTACGAGCGCGTCAAGCCCAACTGAGCGGTCTGCCTCAGGTGCCGCCAACAAACGGGTTGGTCTTACGTTCGCGGCCAAAAGTGCTTTCCGGTCCGTGGCCGGGGATGAACACAGTGGCGTCGCCCATCGGCCACAGGCGCTGCACGATGCTGTTGATCAGGGTGTCATGGTCGCCCTGCGGGAAATCGGTGCGGCCGATCGAACCGGCAAACAGCACATCACCGACAAACGCACGGCCAATCTCGGGCGAGTGAAACACCACGTGGCCCGGCGTATGCCCCGGGCAGTGCCGCACATCCAGGTGGCAATGTCCCACCGACACCGTGTCTCCATCATGCAGCCAGCGCGTGGGCGTGAAGGCATCTGAGGGCGGAAAGCCAAACATCTTGCTCTGCTCAGCCAGACCGTCGATCCAGAACTGGTCACCCGGGTGCGGCCCGATGATGGGCAAGCCCAACCGCGCCGCCAGCTCGGCGGTGCCGCCGGCGTGGTCAATGTGGGCATGGGTTTGCCAGATCTGCGTCAGCGTCAGGCCCAAACGCTTGACTGCGTCCAGCAGCACAGGCAGATCGCCGCCGGGATCGATCACTGCGGCCTGCAGCGTCTCATCGCACCAGACCAGCGAGCAGTTTTGTTGAAATTGGGTAACGGGGATGGTGAGGTAGCGCAGCATGGGGGGCGAAAAGGAGCGTGATAACAATGTTTAGAACTTGCGGTCATAGTTTAGAACTTGCAGTCATAGTTTAGAACTTGCGCGGATTCAACACGGCAGCGCCAGTGTCAAAGTTTCGAATTCAGATTTGGGGCTCGGCAATACGCTGCGCCGCGATTAATCCTTGAGGCGCACCCCCAAGGTGTGCAGCTTCTTTGCGTAAGAGTCCCTGCGTTTTGTTGCCTTCGCAGCTGTTTCGGTGGCCGCTTGGACTGCCTTGGGCCCCTTTTGCGCAGCAGCTTTGATCAATCCGAACTTGTAAGCAGCATCTGATTCTGCTCGCTTGAAAGTGGCGATGAGTTCGGCATGGACAACGGATGGATTCACAGAAACTTATCAATGTAATAGCGCCATTGTCTGCACTCTGTCGCACGCAGCGCCGTGCAAGGCAGGATGACGCCACGGGTCTTCGAGTGATTGGCATTAAACGGTGGACAAACCATAAACTGACATCGTCACACTTAAAGTTTGACGTTAGTGCGAAGCAAAGCGGACCTCAGTTCGCGATTAGCAGGTTTTGAAACATCCACCTTTTGAACAGCCAGTTCGAACGGTGAGCCTGGCCTGATGCTGGTTGGTAGTACCCTTTTTACAGGATTCGCGGTGGGGTACGTGCCCTGACCAGGACACATGCGAACCGAAAACCTGAATTCTTCGAGGACGCCTTTCGAATACAACTCCGCCAATTGTTGAAACGTCACGAAGGCTGAGCGTTTAACTTCTTTGAAACCTGGCTCACTGATGTCACGAACGATCTCGAATTTACCAAGCGTATCTCGCTGGGTGTTGGTAAACGGATGCAGCAAAAAGGTCTGACGATTGCCATTCTGTTTAGACAGCAGAGTGTGCTCGACGGCGATATCAGTTAACAGCATATTGGTTTCATCTTTTCTTGGTCGCAGCTTGCCAACTCACTGCGCCGTGTGAACTCAGTTCTCTGCTTCCAGCGCGGGCAGGAAGTCGTCGCTCACCGTGGGGCCACCCAAAAAGAAACTGTCCCAAGTTTGGCCTAGGGGGCGATGATGCGCTCGTTGCCTTTGGCGCGTATTTCGACCTTTTGGACACCCTCGGGCAGACGCACGTCCCAAGGGAGGCGGACAGCTTGGGTGCGGTTATTGACAAAAACAGTGCCGATGGCGTCTCGGAAGCAGTCAACGAAGCCATCAGATCAATTTAGAGTCGGCCAATTCTAAGGACTGCGGCAAGAGCTTGCGGTATTGCACAAAACCGCTTTTGTCGGCCACTTTGTCATACAGGTGCATGGCATCGGTGTTGGACTCGTGCGTCAGCCACCAGACGCGGGCCGCGCCCTGGGCTAAGGCCGAGGCATACACATGCTGGATCAGCGCCCGGCCCACACCGGTGCCGCGCTGCTGCGGCAGCACAAACAGGTCTTGCAGGTACCAGTAGTCGCCCGCCGTCCAGCAACTGCGGTGCGCGATGTA
>CAJAXU010000009.1 GCA_903948045.1 uncultured beta proteobacterium
GGTTCATGGCAGCACCGATGATGACCATCGACTTGCCCTGGGTCTTGTCGGCGTTGTCGGCAAATTGGCGTGCCACCGCGATCACTTGGTCGCGCTTGACGCCGGTGATTTTTTCCTGCCAGGCTGGGGTGTAGGGGGTGTCGTCGTCATAGCTTTGGGCAGCGGTCTCACCCGCCAGACCACGCGCCACACCGTAGTTGGCCACCGTCAAGTCAAACACGGTGGCGACCAGGGCATAACGCTCGTCCCCGGCCTTGCCGAGCTTGATGCGCCGCACCGGCACCTGGCGCACCAGGATGTCATCCACCGCCACCACCTGCTCGTTGGCCTTGAAATGCGGTGTGGCAATGCCGCCAAAATAGGGGAAGCCCACCGCGCCCACCTCGTAATCAGGCTGCGCGCCTTCCATCAGGCTCAGCTTGAGTTTGACCTCCCCGTTGTCGCGGGCCTCTTTGTTCTCCAGGTTCCACTTGCCGACATCGGCCCGGCCCTCAGCACCCCAGCGAAAGCCGATCGAGCCATTGGGCAGCACGATTTTGTCGTGCTCGTCCAGGGCGACCGTTTTCCATTCTGGGTTGTTGGCCTGCCCCAGCTTGCCATTGAAGTCACTGGCGCGCAGGTAGTGGCCCGGCACCAGCACCGTACGGCCGTCGGGCAGGGTGCGGGTCTCCAGTTGCACCAGGTTGGGCATGTCGGTGTAGCGGCGCACATAGTTGTCAAAGTAGCTGCTGCGCTTGTCAAAGTAAAACTCTTTCAGAATCACGTGCCCCATGGCCATGGCCAGGGCAGCGTCGGTGCCCTGCTTGGGGTGCATCCACAGATCGGCCAGCTTGCTGACCTCGGCGTAGTCGGGGGTGATGGCCACCGTCTTGGCGCCCTTGTAGCGCACTTCGGTGAAAAAGTGGGCGTCAGGCGTGCGCGTCTGGGGCACGTTGGAGCCCCAGGCGATGATGAAGGTCGAGTTGTACCAGTCGGCGGACTCAGGCACATCGGTCTGCTCGCCCCAGACCTGCGGGCTGGCAGGCGGCAAATCGCAGTACCAGTCGTAAAAGCTCATGCACACACCACCGATCAAGGACAGGTAGCGGCTGCCCGCGGCATAACTGACCATGGACATGGCAGGAATGGGTGAAAAGCCAATCACGCGGTCGGGCCCATATTCTTTGGCGGTGTAGACATTGGCACTGGCGATCAGCTGGTTGACCTCGTCCCAGGTGCTGCGCACAAAACCGCCCAGGCCACGCTGCTGCTGCCACTCCAGCCGTGCCTCGGGGTTCTGCACCATGCTGGCCCACGCATCCACCGGGCTCTTGGCCACCGCCAGCGCAGCACGCCAGTGCTTGAGCAGCCGCGCTCGGATCAACGGGTACTTGACTCGGTTGGCGCTGTACAGGTACCACGAGTAAGAGGCCCCGCGGGCGCAACCACGCGGTTCGTGATTGGGCAGATCAGGGCGGGTGCGCGGGTAGTCGGTCTGCTGGGTTTCCCAAGTGACGATGCCGCCCTTGACATAGATTTTCCAGGAGCAAGAGCCGGTGCAGTTCACGCCGTGTGTGCTGCGCACGATCTTGTCGTGCGCCCAGCGGTCGCGGTAGGCGTCTTCCCAGGTGCGGTCTTCGCCGGTGGCCACACCATGGCCCTCAGAAAATGCTTCTTTTGGCGCGGAGAAGTGGCTCAGTCGGTCAAGAAAGTGGCTCATCGGGTTGCCTCTGCAATCGTATTTATGGATGAAATCAGGCCGCAGCCCTTATGGAATATAGAAAGTTTGCTATTTATTTAATAGCGATTGGCTGGGGCTACGGGTTTTTGATCTCCGCGCCAGGGCGCAAGTAAAACCACCAGTTCAGCACCAGGCACACGGCGTAGAAGACCGCAAAGCCGTAAAAAGCGTATTGCGGCGTGCCAGCTTTGATCTGCTGCCCAATCAACACCGGCGCAATAAAGGCGCCATAGGCCGCCACCGCCGAGGTCCAACCCAGGACGGGCCCGGCCTGCTGGCGGTCAAAAATGAAACCCACACTGCGGAAGGTGGAGCCGTTGCCGATGCCACTGGCGGCAAACAGCACAATGAACAAGCCCATGAAGGTCATGAAATGCTGTTCCGGCGCTACGGACTGATAGGCTTGCAACATCACGTAACCCACCGCGGCCGAGGCCACGACCATGATGGCCGAGATGATTTGCGTCACGATCGAGCCCCCGACCTTGTCGGAGATCCAGCCGCCCAATGGGCGAACCGCCGCGCCGACAAAGGGCCCGATCCACGCGTACGTCAATGCCGAGGGCGCGTTGGGGTTTTTCAGTGTGTGCTGCAGCACACCGCCAGCATCAGGCGTGTGTTGGTAGCCAAAAATCACGGTAATGGCCAGGGGCAGGGCCATGGAGAAGCCAATGAAGCTGCCAAAGGTCACGACATACAGGGCCGTCATACTCCAGGTGTGTTTGTTGCTGAAAATGGCAAACTGCTTCTGCACGTTCTCCTTCATCGCACCAAAGGCGGCCAGGCGCATCATCAGCAAGGCCGCGACGATGTCCAGGGGAATGGCCACCCACATGTTCAACAGGCCCAGCCCCGTAGGTGCCGGTAGATACAGGTAGAGCATGCCGACCGACGGAATAAAGGCCAGCGAATACAGGTAGGTGATCTTGGCGAAGGCCACCACTGGGCTGCCGGTGGCGGGCGATACCGTCTTGAGGTTGCTCATGCCCCACCAGCACAACAGGGACAGCGGGACCAGTGACAGCACCCAGGCAAAGCCAGCGTTCTGAATCCAGGTCGGCGTCCCCGCAGCGATCTTGCCCAGAATCCAGCCGCTGTCTTTGACCAGCGCCCTGGAGTCACCGCCGAAGGCGCCGAACAAACCCATGGTCATGACCAACGGGATCACGATCTGCATGGTGGTCACGCCAAAATTCCCCAGGCCGGCGTTGAGCCCCAGGGCGGTGCCCTGCAGGCGCTTGGGGAAGAAGGTGCTGATGTTCGACATCGACGAGGCAAAGTTGCCGCCGCCCACGCCCGACCACAGGGCCATGAGCTGAAACACCCACAGCGGCCACTCAGGGTGCTGCAGCGCAACGCCGGTCCCGATGGCCGGGGCCAGCAGCATGGCGGTGGTCAAAAAGATGGTGTTGCGCCCACCCGCCATGCGGATCAGGAAGGAAGCCGGAATGCGCATGGTCGCGCCCGAAATGCCGGCAATGGCGGTCAAGGTGAACAGCTCGGCCTGGGTGAACGGGAAGCCCAGGTTGAGCATCTGCACCGTGATGATGCCCCACATGCCCCAGATTGCGAAGCCGCACAACAGCGCGGGGATCGATATCCAGAGGTTGCGATAGGCGATCTGCTTGCCTGTGCTCTCCCAAAAGCGCTCGTCTTCAGGACGCCAGTCGGCAATGTCGGCGTTGCTTTGGCCTTGCGTGGTCATGGTGTGGGTCCTAGTTCTGGAGGGAAAAATTGGTGGCGTTCTGACCCATGAGCTCAGTTTTTCGAACCTCGGTCCAGTACATCCAGATGAGCGAGACCCAGACCACGCCGTACATCAGCATGAACGCGCTGGAACGAATGCCGGTCAGGTCCAATAAGGCGCCAAACAAGATGGGCAACACAAAGCCGCCTAAACCACCCGCCAGACCCACGATGCCACTGATGGCACCGATGTTGTGGGAATAGTCGTCACTGATGTACTTGAAGACACTGGCCTTGCCAAAGGCCCAGGCAATCCCGAGCAAAAACATCAGCGCGGTGAACATGTAGACGTTCAACCCCATGTGGTAGGTCGCCGGTCCGTTGATGGTCATGATGGTGAAGTCAGTCTGCGGGTAGGACAACAGGAACAGGCAAATCCAGCTCACCCATAGCACCCACCAGGTCACGCTGTGCGCACCATATTTGTCGGACAAGATGCCCCCAAAGGCCCGTAGCACACCGCCTGGCAGCGAGAAACAGGCCGCCAACAAGGCCGCAACACGAATATCCAGCCCAAACTCACCCACGTAGTACTGCACCATCCAGAGCGAGAGGGCCACATAGCCACCAAACACGATGCTGTAGTACTGGCAGTACTTGATCACCTTGGGGTCCTTCAACGCCTTGAGCTGATCCATGAACTTCACGTGACTGGGCACCAAGTGAACCGGGTCGCTGTGGCTGAAAAGCCAGAACAGGATCAACGCGCCGAGCATGATGGCCGCGTAGAC
>CAJAXU010000010.1 GCA_903948045.1 uncultured beta proteobacterium
CCCAACCTGCTGGCGGCCGGCGGCGCGGCACGCGGCGTCTCGGGCAATGCGGTCTGGGGTTATCTGTCGGGCAACGGCCTGCTCAGCGCCGTGGCGGGGGGCCGGATTGCCGCGCAGACGGCGGTGACACAATGCGCCCCATGAATACATTGAAATCCCGGCTGACCGAGCCACAAGCCCTGCTGGCCCCCGGCATCTTTGACGCGCTGACCGCGCTGGTGGCCGAGCAGGCCGGCTTTGAAGCGCTGTACCTGTCGGGCGCCTCGATCGCCTACACCCGGCTCGGTCGCTCCGACATCGGCTTGACCACCTTCAGCGAGGTCGAGGACACGCTGGCCCGCATCACCGAGCGAGTGCGCACCCCGGTGATCGTCGACGCCGACACCGGCTTTGGCAATGCGCTGAACGTGCAACGCACGGTGCGCGGCTTCGAGCGCGCCGGCGCCGCCATGGTGCAGCTCGAAGACCAAGGCTTCCCTAAGCGCTGCGGTCACCTGGACGGTAAATCAGTGGTCAGCACCGCCGAGATGTGCGGCAAGCTGCACGCCGCGCTCGACGCCCGGCACAGCGACCAGACCCTGATCCTGGCCCGCACCGACGCACTGGCCATTGAGGGCCTGGACGCCGCGCTGGACCGGGCCGAGGCCTACCTGGCCTGCGGCGTCGACGCCCTGTTCATCGAGGCGCTGCGCACGCCGGAGCAAATGGATGCCGCCTGCCAGCGCTTTGCGCAGCGCGTGCCGCTGCTGGCCAACATGGTCGAAGGCGGCAAAACGCCGGTGCAAAGCGCGCAGGAACTGGGGCAGCGCGGTTTCCGCATCGTGATTTTTCCCGGTGGCACCGCGCGCGCCGTGGCCCACACCCTGCAGCGCTACTACGCCTCGCTGCACAGCCACCAGACCACTGCACCGATGCGCGACGTTATGCTCGACTTCGACCAGCTCAACGCACTGATCGGCACGCCCGAGCTGCTGGCGCTAGGCCAGAGCTACGCCGAGCGCTGAGGCCATGTCCCTGATCAACACCATCGGCACCGCCGCCGCCATCATCTCCACGGCCAGCTTTGTGCCCCAGGTCTGGCAGACCTTCAAGACCCGCGATGTCAGCGGCATCTCGCTGGGCATGTACAGCGTGTTCACCGTGGGCGTGAGCTGCTGGCTGGTCTACGGCCTGCTACTGGGCGCTTGGCCCATCATCATTGCCAACGCCATCACCCTGACGCTGGCAGTCAGCATCCTGGTGATGAAGTTGCGGTTTCGCTGAGGCTCAGGAACCCAGGGCGGCTGCCAAAAGCAGGCCCATCTTGTCCTTGATGAGTTGGACAAACACCTTGTGCATGCCAGCGCTCGGGTGCACGCCATCTGCAAACATATAGGTTTGATCGGCGTTAACGGTCCGCAGCGTACCGGCAATACTTAAGGCGGTGTTGGGCACCGAGCAATACAAGGAACTGGGCGAGATGGCGTCGTCAAGAAC
The DNA here is from genome assembly GCA_903948045.1 of uncultured beta proteobacterium. Classification (GTDB taxonomy): domain Bacteria; phylum Pseudomonadota; class Gammaproteobacteria; order Burkholderiales; family Burkholderiaceae_C; genus Rhodoferax. The sequence continues at coordinate 1,477 of CAJAXU010000010.1, forward strand.
AGTTTGCTGCGCAATGACATTCGGTCCACAAGCGGTGCTGCCAATGGCAGTCGCCGCAGAAGTGGCATCAATCGTCTTGGTGAAGCCGTAATCGGCCGGGCTGGCCAGCACTTTGGCGAACATGGGCACTGGGTCAACGTAAGCGACGCCTGCAATTTTCGCGACAGCGGCTTTCAAGGTCGGGTTGAACGCGCTTTGCGACATGGAAGTCAGTGCACCGGCCGTGGTTGGTCCGGCTGAGACACCATAGGGCGTGTAGCCCATATCCGGCAACCCAAACACCATCACATGCTTGGCACCCGCCGCCTTGATGCGGGCCACTTGAGCCGCCAACTGCCCGGCCACAGTTGCCACCGCCGTGCCAGCGGCTGTGGCCGTGATGGCTCCGCTACCAGCCAACCCGGCCTGGGTGAAAACGTCGTTCGCGCCGGCCAATACAACGACCAAATCCGTGGGGGCAAATTTACCGGCTGTCACATAGCTGCTGCTCAAATGCTGGTCGATTTGTTGCACCACCGGCAGGGTCGATGCGCCGAGGAACGCGTTGGTTACGGTGTAGTCAGCCGCTGCGGCACCGACCAGGACCGCACTGGCGGCAACGCCAGCGCCTGCCGAGTTACCGGTGAACGCAATTTGAGGCACTGCACCGTTTGCTGGATTGGCCGTCGTTCCAAGGTTACCGATGCCAGGCTGTAAGGTGACACGCGAGCCACCCTGAGCGTAGTTCGTGCAAGTGGAACAGCCCATCAGCGAGAGATTCATGGACGGGTATCCACCACCCATCAAATTGGCAGGCTTGAGGTCATAGTCCAAGGTTGCTGCCAGGTTCTCGACCCACACCTTGCCGCCATTGGTGGTGAACTTGCCACCATAGGGTGCCGCAGCGGCCAATGCCACCAACCCTGGGGTGCCTACAAAGCGATTGGCGCCACTGGCCGCACCAGAAGCCCATGCTGTGTAGGCACCGCCGTCACTCAGGCTGTCCCCAAACACCACCAGGCGCTTGAAGGGCTTTAGTGCGGATGTGTCCGGTGTGCCGCCAGAGGCAGTTGTGGCCACCAGTTTCTGTACGGCATCCAGGTCCGTGCCCGCATTCTTGATCGTGAGTTTCAGCTGATCCAGCAGACCGTCATGCGCATCACCGAATGCAAAGACGACCGACAGTGGGTCCACTGTTCCCAAATCGATCAAGGGGTTCGCCGCTTTCAAGGTCGTCTTGACGGAGGTCAACGCAGTCGCCAGCGCGGCCGGTGTCAAGCTTGCTGCCTTGCCTGGGCTGAAGCCGGCTGTCCCCGTGCCATTGAACAGCGTTGCCATGCCGTCCAGATTGGTCGCGCCCGTGGCTTGTACCGCCAGCATATGGGTGATCGGCGTCACATTGACGCGACCGGTAGCAACGGTGGCAATGGAGTAATAGTCACTGGTGGGCGGCACCACCACGCCATTGGCGGTGCCTCCAGTACTTTTAACCAGATACGGAGGGTTCCCCAGGCTATCCACTTGCGAGACCGCGAAGGTGGCAATGCCAGTGGTGTCGCTGCCCTTGGCCGACACCGAAACGCCATTGGCGCCCTTGAGGGTCACCGTGCTACCCAATATCGGGTAACCGGAGGACACGGGGACCGATAAAGCGACCGTGCTGTTGTACCCGCCACCACAACCCACCAAAATAGCGCTCAGGACGAGCGCTGCGAGATTGCTCTTGAGAATTTTCACGAAAGTCCCCTAGTTTTAAAAAGCACGACTGTTCTTTTTCAGACACGAGGATAAGTCGGTGTAGCCACCTTTTCCAGAGGGTAAACACCCATAACGACCGCCGGGCTAGCCATTTTTCAGGGCCAGCGTGCCCACCAGAGACCGGGTCAAGCCGCCGCCCGCGCCAACCGATCCCGCACCCCCGCCCAGTCGGGCGCATCGGGCGGCGTCTCCACCCAGATTTCTGTAACGCCGGTGCTGTCGAGTTCGCGCAGCACGGCAAACAGCTGTTGTGCCGCTGCGGCGGCAGATGCTGGCATATGGCGCCATGGCAGAGCGGGGTGGGGTGCCACGGTCCGCGCGTAGACCGCAATGGCTACCCCTGTCGTCGCGCCATCCCGCAGCGCCGCCTGCAGTGCCGCCGCTGGCAGCAGGCGTACCCGCGCCCTCGGCGCATAGTGCGAGGCCAGCGTGCCGGAGGCGCGCGGCGCAGCCTCGGTCGAATCCACCAGATCCTGCGGCTGCAGCACCGCCTGGCCACAGGCCGCCGCCAGCTCGGCCACCGTGATCGCGCCCGGGCGCAGCAGCACCGGCTGGCCGCGCGTGCAGTCGACGATGGTGGACTCGATGCCCACCCGGCAGGGGCCGCCGTCCAGGATCAGCAGGTCTGGTCCCAACTCCTGCTGCACATGGGCGGCGGTGGTCGGGCTGACCCGGCCGAACAGGTTGGCGCTGGGCGCGGCCAGGCCACGCACTGGCGGCGTCAACGCGGCACAGGCTGCTAGCACGGCCAAGGCCACCGGGTGCGCTGGGCAGCGCAGCCCGATCGAATTCTGGCCCCCGGCCGCGGCCGCCGCCACGCCCACGCGGCGCGGCAGAATCAGCGTCAGCGGCCCGGGCCAAAAAGCCTGCATTAGGGCCACGGCAAAGGACGGCAGCCCGACGGCAAAGTGCGCAGCGGCGGCGGCATCGGCCAGGTGCACGATCAGCGGGTGGTCGGCCGGGCGGCCCTTGGCGGCAAAAATGCGGGCGACGGCCGCGGCGTTTTCGGCATCGGCCGCCAAGCCGTACACGGTTTCGGTCGGCAGGCCCAGCAGGCCGCCGGCGACAAGAGTGTGGGCGGCAGCGGCTATTGCCGCTTTGGCCTGGCCGGCCAGAATCATGGCGCCGGCCAGTCCGGCAGCGGCGCAATCCCGAGGATCTGGCAGGCCGCCCACGCGTTGGCCTGCAGCTCGGCCACCGTGGCGGCGGTCAAGGTCAGGTGCCCCATCTTGCGGCCGGCCTTGGCCTGCAGCTTGCCGTACAGGTGCAGATGTGCGCCGGGCAGCGCCAGCACCTGGGCAAAATCGGGGCTCCCTTGCAGCCAGAGGTCACCCAGCAGGTTGAGCATGATGGCCGGGCTGTGCTGGCGCGGCGCGGCCAGCGGCAGGCCCACCAGGGTACGCACCTGCAGCTCAAACTGCGACACATCACAGGCGTCGAGCGTGTAGTGGCCGCTGTTGTGCGGCCGCGGTGCCATCTCGTTGACGACCAGCGCGCCGTCCTGCAACACAAAGAACTCGACGCACAACACACCGACGTAAGACAGGCCTTCTGCTATTGATTTCGTAGCTATAACCGCGTGCTGGGCAAGGGCTGGTGGCAGATTTCCTTCATAGGCCGAGGTGATGGCCAGGATGCCATCGCGGTGCAGGTTGGCCTGCGGTGGGTAGTGCACCAGGGTGCCGTCCCAGCCGCGCGCCACGATCACCGACAGCTCGGCCTGCAGGGGCAGCAGCTGTTCCAGCACGCAGGGCACGTGCTGCAGGCTGGCCCAAGCCGCCGCCAGCTCGGCCCGGGTCCGCACCCGCACCTGGCCACGGCCGTCGTAACCTAGGCGCGCCGTCTTCAGGATGCCGGGCAGCAGGTTGTCTGCCACGGCGGCCAGATCGGCCTCGGTCTGCAGCACGGCATAGGGCGCACAGGGCACGCCGCAGCGCACAAAATGCGCTTTTTCCTTGATGCGGTCCTGCGCAATCGCCACCGACTCGGCCCCCGGCGCCACCGGCCGGTGCGCCCCCAGCGTGTGCAGGGCCGGGGCCGGCACGTTTTCAAATTCGGTGGTGATGGCGGCACAGCGCTGCATCAGCTGCGCCAGCCCCTGCTCGTCCAGGTAATCGGTCTGGATGTGGTAGTGGCTGACCAGCCCGGCCGGGCTGATGACGTCGGGGTCGAGCACGGCGGTGAAGTAGCCCATACGCTGCGCCGCCTGCACAAACATGCGGCCCAACTGGCCGCCGCCCATCACGCCCAGCGTGGTCTGCTGGCCTTTGCCGCCGCCGGGCAGGATCGTGGGCGCGCTCATAGCACGGGCGGCAGGGTCATGCCACGGGCCAGCCGGGTTTGCTCGGCGCGGTAGGCATCGAGCCGCTGGCGCAACGCGTCGTCATGCTGCGCCAGCATGGCCACCGCGAACAGCGCCGCATTGGCAGCACCGGCCGCGCCGATAGCGAAGGTGGCCACCGGCACGCCCTTGGGCATTTGCACAATGCTGTGCAGCGAATCCACCCCGCTCAGGTGTTTGGACGGCACTGGCACACCCAACACCGGCACCGTGGTTTTAGCCGCCAGCATGCCCGGCAAATGCGCCGCGCCGCCCGCGCCGGCGATGATGGCGTGCAGGCCGTGCCCGCGCGCCGCCTCGGCATAGGCAAACATGTCGTCAGGCATGCGGTGCGCCGAAACCACCCGCGCCTCGTGCCCAACCCCGAACTGTTGGAGAATATGCACTGCGTGCTGCATCGTGTCCCAGTCGGAACTCGAGCCCATCACCACGCCGATTTGGATGTTTTTCATAGTGTTGGGGATGTCAGGTCGCTGCACTGCTGTCCGCCGCCCGACGCCCTGCCCCAAGAAGTTGACAGTCTTGAATTTTACTAACTTACCCCGAGCTGATTGCCATGATGAATGTGACCGTTGAAAACTTCGATGCCGAGGTCATAGATGCCTCGATGCACACCCCTGTGCTGGTGGACTTCTGGGCCCCCTGGTGCGGCCCGTGCAAGGTGATCGGTCCGCTGCTGGAAAAAATTGAGACCGAGTACGCCGGCCGCTTCAAGCTGGTCAAGATCGACTCCGACCAAGAGCAGGAGCTGAGCCAGGCCTTTGGCATTCGCAGCATCCCGACCTGCGTGTTGATGGTCAATGGCAAGCCGGCCGATGGCTTCATGGGGGCGCAGCCGGAAGGGCAGATCAAGGCCTTTCTCGACAAACACCTGGCGCCGGCCGACGTGCTGGAGGCCGAGGTCACCGGGGTCGAGGTCGGCGATGCGCCCGATGCCGACGACCCACAGACCCGCCTGCACGAACTGCAGCAGGCGGCGCTGCTGGCGCCCGAGGACGAGACCGCCCGCTTTGACTACGTCAAGCTGCTGCTGCAACTGGGCCAGTTGGACGATGCGCGCAGCGCCTTTGCCCCGGCCCTGCCCAAGGTCGGGCTGGTGCGGCGCTTCGAGGCGCTGCAACGCTGGCTAAATGCTATTGATTTTGAAGCAAACTATCCAGACGCGACAAGGGCTAATGCCGAATTTGATGCCAAGATTGCGACGAGCCGGCGCGACTTCGACGCGCGCTTTAGCAAGGCGCAACTGGCCATGGCCGCGCAGGACTGGACCGCCGCCATGGACGAGCTGCTGGAAATCCTGATGCGCGACAAAACCTGGTCCGAAGACCTGGCGCGCAAGACCTACATCGCCATTCTGGAACTGATCGAGCCGCCCAAGGTCAAGGTCGCCGACGGCCAGATTCCACCGGTCGACCCAACAGTGGCCACCTACCGGCGCCGCCTGAGCAGCGTGGTGCTCAGCTGAGGTAGCGGGAGGTCGGGGCGCGCTGACCTCGCCAGTACGTTTTATGCGGGACTCGGCTACCATCTGACCATGAACCGCATCATCATCGATCCAGAGATCTGTCACGGCAAGCCTTGTGTCCGTGGTCTGCGCTACCCCGTTCAATCGGTGTTGGAATGGCTGGCGGGCGGCATGACAATGGCCGACATTTTGGGCGATTACCCCGACCTGGAGGCTGATGACATCTATGCAGTGCTGAGCTACGCAGCCCGCCTGACACAAACCAACCGTGTCGAGTTGCTCGCAGCGTGAAATTCATCGTTGATGCGCAGTTGCCACGCGCGCTGGCTGTTGCACTAACTGCGGTTGGTCATCAAGCCATTCACACCTTGGACCTGCCGGGAAAAAATCTCAGCAGCGACACAGTCATCACCCGGCTCGCAGATGCAGAGGGCCGGATCGTGATGAGCAAAGATGCCGATTTTGTGACCTCGCACATCGTTAATGGAACACCATTACGGCTGCTGCAGGTCTCAACAGGAAACATGCCCAACTCGGTCTTACTACCTTTGGTATTAAGAAACCTTGATCACATCGCTGCGGCATTCGAGTCGGTCGCTTACGTGGAATTGACCACGAGCACGATTATTTCCCACGGTTGAACGCGATCGGGACCCTCAAGCGCTGAGCCGCTGCCAGGCCTCTTGGTACTTGGCGGCGGTGCGGGCAATCACCGCGTCGGGCACGCGCGGTGCCGGCGGGGTTTTGCTCCAGGGCTTGCCGTCCACCAGCGCCTGCTCCAGCCAGTCGCGCACAAACTGCTTGTCGTAGCTGGGCGGGTTGGTGCCGGCTTGGTAGCTCTCGGCCGGCCAGAAGCGCGAGGAGTCGGGCGTCAGCACCTCGTCCATTAACGTCAGCGTGCCGTCGGCATCCAGGCCAAACTCGAACTTGGTGTCGGCAATGATGATGCCTTTGGTGGCGGCAAACTCGCTGGCCGCCTGGTACAGGCGCAGGCTGATGTCGCGGATGCGGGTGGCCAGGTCGGCGCCGATCATGGCCACCGTTTGCTCAAACGTGATGTTTTCGTCGTGCTCGCCCACTGCCGCTTTGGCCGCCGGGGTGTAGATGGGCGCTGGCAGTTTGGAGGCGTTTTGCAGGCCGGGCGGCAGCGCCACGCCGCAGACCGACTGGCTCTGCTGGTATTCCTTCCAGCCGCTGCCAGCCAGGTAACCGCGCACCACCGCCTCCACCGGCAGCGGCTTAAGCCGCTTGACCAGCATCGAACGCCCCACCACTTGCGGCGCTTCAGCCGGCGTGACCGCGCTCTCCGGCGCCTCACCAGTCAGGTGGATTGGACAGATGTTTTGGCCCTTGGGGCCGAGTTTGTCGAACCAGAACAAGGCCATCTGCGTCAGCAGCACGCCCTTGCCCGGAATCGGCTCGCCCATGATGACGTCAAAGGCGCTCAGCCGGTCGCTGGCCACCATCAGGATACGGTCCTCGCCCACGGCGTAGTTGTCACGCACCTTGCCGCGCGCCAGCAGCGGCAGCGAACTCAGCATCGAGGTGTGCAGGGCAGTGCTCATGCGGTCTTCAGGTCACCACTTGGGCCAGTTCGCCACGGCTGTACTGGCCGGCCACCACCGACAGGGTATGGCCCTTGATCTTGCCGGCCTGGCCTTCGCAACCAAATTCGATGTAGCGCTGCTTGCAGATCCGTTTGGCCGCTTCCCGTGCCGGCTTGAGCCATTCACGCGCATCGAACTTGTCCGGGTTCTCAGTCAGGAATTGGCGCACGGCTGCCGTCATCGCCAGGCGGATGTCGGTGTCGATGTTGATCTTGCGCACGCCGAACTGGATCGCCTTCTGGATCTCCTCCACCGGCACGCCGTAGGTTTCCTTCATGTGGCCGCCAAACTTGTTGATGGTGGCCAGCAGGTCCTGCGGCACGCTGCTGGAGCCGTGCATCACCAAATGGGTATTGGGAATGCGCCGGTTGATTTCCTTGATGCGCTCAATCGCCAGGATGTCGCCGGTGGGCTTGCGGGTGAACTTATAGGCGCCGTGGCTGGTGCCAATGGCAATGGCCAACGCGTCGAGCTGGGTGCGCTTGACAAAATCGGCTGCCTGCTCGGGGTCTGTCAACAGTTGTTCGCGCGTCATGGTGGCGTCGGTGCCGTGACCGTCTTCCTTGTCGCCCTTCATGGTCTCGAGCGAGCCCAGGCAGCCCAACTCGCCTTCGACCGTGACGCCTGTGGCATGGGCCAGGTCGACCACCCGGCGCGTCACCTCGACGTTGTAGTCGTAGCTGGCGATGGTTTTGCCGTCGGCCATCAGGGAGCCATCCATCATGACCGAGCTGAAGCCCAGGCCAATGGCGCCCTGGCACACCTCGGGGCTTTGACCATGGTCCTGGTGCATCACCAGCGGAATATGGGGGTAGCTCTCGATCGCGGCAGCAATCAGGTGCTTGATGAAGGCCTCGCCGGCGTACTTGCGGGCACCGGCGCTGGCTTGCAGGATCACCGGTGCGCCCACCTCGTCGGCGGCCTGCATCACAGCCTGCACCTGCTCCAGGTTGTTGACGTTGAAGGCTGGAATGCCGTAGCCGTTGATGGCGGCATGGTCCAGCAGTTCGCGCATTGAGACGAGTGCCATGGTTGAATTCTCCAGGAATAGTTGGTAACCACTTGGTAACTCAACAATTTTAGCTGCCGGAGACCCTTTGCCAACTTACGACACTTGGCTTACGTCACCTGGCATATTTTGAGCATGTTGGTACCGCCGGGTGAGCCCATCGGCTCACCGCAGGTGATGGCGTAAATGTCGCCCGCCTGCACGATGCCGCGGATCTTGAGGTGGTTTTCGGCCTCGGTCAGCGCGGTGTCGCGGTCGGTACTGCTGTCCATCAGCAGCGGGCGCACATTGCGGTACAGCGTCATGCGGCGCTGCGTGGCCACCTTGGCGGTCAGGGCGTAGATCGGCACATGCACCAGGTGCCGGCTCATCCACAGCGCGGTCGAGCCGCTTTCGGTCATCGCCACAATCGCCTTGGCACCCAGGTGGTGCGCCGTGAACAGCGCACCCATGGCGATCGACTGATCAATGCGGTTGAAGGTCTTTCCGGTGAAGTCGGCATCCAGCAGAATGCTCTCGTGGCCCTCTGCGGCATGGCAGATCTTGGCCATCTCAATCACGGTCTCCAGCGGGTACTTGCCAGCCGCGGTCTCGGCCGACAGCATCACGGCGTCGGTGCCGTCTAGAACCGCATTGGCCACGTCGCTGACCTCAGCACGGGTGGGGACCGGTGCGGTGATCATCGATTCCATCATCTGGGTGGCGGTGATCACCACGCGGTCGTGTTCGCGCGCCAGTTTGATCATGCGCTTTTGCAGCCCCGGCACGATGGCATTGCCCACTTCCACCGCCAGGTCGCCACGCGCAACCATGATGCCGTCGCTGGCCAGCAGGATCTCCAGCAGCTTGGGGATCGCCTCGGCCCGCTCGATCTTGGCAATCAGCCCCGGCTTATGGTTGAACTCA
>CAJAXU010000011.1 GCA_903948045.1 uncultured beta proteobacterium
ACCGAACAGCGCACCGATCACCGCCGTGACGATGGCCGCAGCAATCCCAATGCCAACATACGGCGCCAGCTGCCCTGAAAACAGCATGGCACCGTAGGAGATGGCGTAAATGACTGCGCTTAAGCCGACGGTAATCCCGGCAGCCGATTGACGTGCCAGCCCTGCCAACCACGGCCCATTGACGCCCGCCACACCAGTTATTTTGCTCATGGGCGGCGATTTTCTTACCGTTTTATGACAATGCCGCGACCTCTACCAGACAGTCGTAAAACGTGGGCGCTCGGCCCAAGTCGGTGAGGTGCTGGCTGGTCAGCTGGTTCACGTTGGTGCCGTCCAGCCCGAACTTACGCCACCACACGCCTAAGCCGTGCACCACGCCTGGCCGGGCCCGGGCGGACACCACCAGCCGGCAGTGGTGCGCCCCGCGCGGGTTGAACACCCTTACCGTGGCGCCATCGGCCAGGCCGCGGGCCGCCGCGTCGGCTGCGTGCATTTCCAGCAGCGGCTCGCCCTCGATGTCGCGCAGGCTCTGCACATTGACAAAGCTCGAGTTGAGAAAGTTGCGCGCTGGCGGCGAGATCATGGCCAGCGGGTAGGCTGCAGACGTGCCCGGTGTCTCGTAATTAGGCAGGTAGTCGGGCAGGCCGTCCAGCCCCTGCGCCGCCAGCCGGGCGCTGAAAAACTCGCACTTGCCCGAGGGCGTGGGAAACTGCCCCTGCGCAAACGGTGCCTCCACCAGCGTCACCGGGGCAAAGCCCTGCGCCAGCAGCGCCGCAAAGTCCACGGCGTCGCCATAGGCTAGCCGGCACAGCGCCTGGTCGTCCTCAGTAAATTCGGGCCCGATGTAGCCCATGCGCTGCGCCAGCTCGCGAAAAATCTGGGTGTTGGTGCGGGCCTGGCCCAGCGGCGCAATCGCCGGCCGGTTCAGCAGCGCGTCGGTGTGGCCGTAGCCGGCATGCACATCCCAGTGTTCCAGCTGGGTGGTGGCGGGCAGCAGGTAGTCGGCGTAGTCGGCGGTGTCGGTCTGAAAGTGCTCCAGCACCACGGTGAACAGGTCTTCGCGGGCAAAGCCCTGCACCACCCGGCCAGAGTCGGGCGCCACCGCCACCGGGTTGCTGTTGTAGACCACCAACGCCTCGATGGCCGGGCCGAACTCGGTACTGGCTGGGCGCAGCAGGTCGTCGCCGATGGTGCTCATGTTGATGGTGCGCGGCCGCCGGCCAGCCAGCAGTTCGGGCCGCTGTAGGGCGGCCCGGTTCACTGGGAAGCTGCTCGAGCTTGACAGCAGCATGCCGCCGGCCCGGTGCCGCCAGGCGCCAATCAGCGCTGGCAGTGCGGCAATCAGCCGCACCGCATTGCCGCCGCCGCGCACCCGCTGCATGCCGTAGTTCAGCCGTATCGCTGCCGGCCCAGCATCACCCCTGCAGGCGCCGTAGGCCTGTGCCAGCGCCGTGATTTGTTCGGGCGGGATGCCGCACACGGCTGCAGCCCGTTCAGGCGGCCACTGCAGCGCCCGCTCACGCATCAGGTCCCAGCCCAGTGTGTGCTGTGCCAGGTAATCGCGGTCCAGCCAGTCGTTGCGGATCAACTCGTGCATCAGCGCCAGCGCCAGCGCGGAGTCGGTGCCGGGTAGCAGGGCGATGTGTTCGTGGCACTTCTCAGCCGTTTCGCTGCGGCGCGGGTCGATGCAGATCAGCCGGGCGCCGCGCCGCTTGGCCTCTTGCGCATGGCGCCAAAAGTGCAGGTTGCTGGCAATCGGGTTGCTGCCCCAGATCAGGATGAGCTTCGATTCGGTAAAAAACTCCATCCGCATGCCGAGCTTGCCGCCCAGCGTGTGCGTCAGGGCCTCGGCCCCGGCCGAGGCGCAGATGGTGCGGTCTAGCAAAGAGGCGCCCAGTTGGTGGAAAAAGCGGGCTGACATGCTGTCGCCCTGTACCAACCCCATGGTGCCGGCGTAACTGTAGGGCAGGATCGCCTGGGCCGCGTCCGGGCTGCGCGCTGCAATCGCCTGCAGTCGGCCGGCAATATCGCTCAGCGCCGTGTCCCAGGCAACCGGTTCAAACTGGCCGCTGCCCTTGGGCCCCACCCGCTTCATGGGCTGCAGCAGCCGATCTGGGTGGTAGGTGCGCTCGGTGTAGCGCGACACTTTGGTGCACAGCGTGCCGGCCGTGGCCGGGTGCGCCGGGTTGCCCTGCACCTTGATCGCCACCCCGCCCGATACTGTGGTCAGCAGTGAGCAGGTGTCCGGGCAGTCATGCGGGCAGGCGCCGCGTACTTGGTGGGTACTGGTATCGGTGTGTGGCATGGCAAATCCGGCGTTAGGGTTGAGGGCTAAGGGTCAGGGGTGCTGGCGCACGCCGCAGCTTGGCGCTAGACTGCGGTCAAGGAGAACCTATGAAGATCATTGATTCCATTGTCACGCAAGCCGCCTCCATCGCCGCCGTTCGGCGCGACATCCATGCCCACCCCGAGCTGTGTTTTCAAGAAGTGCGCACCGCCGACCTGGTTGCGGCCAAGCTAACCGAGTGGGGCATCCCCATCCTCCGCGGCCTGGGCACCACCGGCGTGGTCGGCATCGTCAAAAGCGGCACCTCCGACCGGGCCATCGGCCTGCGCGCCGACATGGACGCCCTGCCGATGCAAGAGTTCAACACCTTCAGCCACGCCAGCCGCAACGCCGGCAAGATGCACGCCTGCGGCCACGACGGTCACACCGCCATGCTGCTGGCTGCCGCCCAGCACTTTGCCCACCACCGCAATTTTGACGGTACCGTGTACCTGATCTTCCAGCCGGCCGAAGAGGGCGGCGGCGGCGCCCGCGAGATGATCAAAGAAGGGTTGTTTGATCTGTTCCCCATGGACGCTGTCTTTGGCTTGCACAACTGGCCCGGCTATGCGGTGGGCAAGTTTGCCGTCAGCCCTGGCCCGGTGATGGCTTCCAGCAACGAGTTCAAGGTGGTTATTCGTGGCAAGGGCGGCCATGCTGCGCTGCCGCACAACGGGCTGGACCCGGTGCCCGTGGCCTGCCAGCTGGTGCAAGGCTTTCAGACCATCATCACCCGCAACAAAAAGCCGATTGACGCAGGTGTGATTTCGGTCACCATGATCCACGCCGGCGAGGCCACCAACGTCATCCCCGACAGTTGCGAGTTGCGCGGCACAGTGCGCACCTTCAGCCTGGAGGTGCTGGACATGATCGAGCGGCGCATGCAGCAGATCAGCGAACACACCTGTGCCGCCTTTGATATGACCTGTGAGTTCACGTTTTCGCGCAACTACCCGCCCACCATCAACAGCGCCAAAGAGGCTGAGTTTGCCCGCCGCGTCATGACCAGCATCGTGGGCGAGGACAACGTGGTGGTGCAAGAGCCCACCATGGGCGCCGAAGATTTTTCGTTCATGCTGCTCGCCAAGCCCGGATGCTACAGCTTCATTGCCAACGGCGACGGTTCTCACCGCGAAATGGGCCATGGCGGCGGCCCCTGCATGCTGCATAACCCCAGCTACGACTTCAATGACGACCTGATTCCCCTGGGCGCCACCTACTGGGTGCGGCTGGCCGAAGAGTGGTTCAAGACCGCCTGAGCGGCGTCAACCATGAGCCAACCCGACGCTTTTTCTGACAGCTACGCCCAGGCGCGCGCCAAATTTCTGGCGGCTGCGGCCAGTGCCGGGCTGGCGGTGCAGTCGTACACGCATCCGCTGCCCGGCCGCGACGGCGAGGCCTTGGCCACCGACGTGGTGCTGGATGGCCCGGTCAATGCCAAGCAACTGCTGATCGTCAGCAGCGCCTGCCATGGTGTGGAGGGCTTTTGCGGCAGCGGCGTGCAGGTGGACGCGCTGGGCCAGGCCGCCTGGCGGGCGCAGGCCCACGCCCAAGGCGTGGCGGTGCTGTATGTGCACGCCCTGAACCCGCATGGTTTTTCTTACCAGCGCCGCGTCACGCAAGAAAACGTCGACCTGAACCGCAACTTTCACGACTTTGCCCAGCCGCTGCCGGTGAACGAAGCCTACCGCGCCCTGCACGCTCTGGTGCTGCCCGAGCACTGGCCGCCCGACGCCGCCAACCAGGCCGCCGTGGCCGCCTACATTGCCAGCCACGGCATGGCCGCCTTTCAGGGCGCCATCACGCGCGGCCAGCATGAGTTTGCCGACGGCCTGTTCTACGGCGGCACTGCACCCACCTGGAGCAACCAGACCATCCGGCAGATTTTGCGCGACCATGCCCAGTCGGCGCGCCGACTGGCCTGGGTGGACCTGCACACCGGCTTAGGGCCCAGCGGCGTGGGCGAACGCATTTTTGCCTGCCGCGACGACGCCGCCGCGCTGGCCCGCGCCCGCCACTGGTGGGGCGGCAATGGGGCCACACCCGTCACCTCTATTTATGACGGCTCGTCCAGCTCGGCCTTTCTCACCGGCCTGATGTGGAGCGCCGCCTACCAGGAGTGCCCGCAGGCCGAGTACACCGGGCTGGCGCTGGAATACGGCACCCTGCCCATTGCAGACATGCTGCAGGCGCTGCGCGCCGACCACTGGCTGCACCAGCACCCCAATGCGCCAGCGGCGCTGGCGGCGCAAATCCACCAGCAAGTGAAAGACGCCTTCTTTACCGATACCCCGGACTGGAAAACCCAGATTTTGAGGCAGGCGCGTCAGGTGCTGAGCCAGGCCACGGCCGGTTTGGCCGCCTGATGAAAACCGGTCCCAGCCCGCTGCTGGCCCAGGATGGCCCTATCGTGGCCCTTCTTCGCCAGCGTGTGCCGGGGTTGATGGCGGTTTACGCCTTCGGCAGCCAAGTGCAAGGCACGGCCAGCCCGCACAGCGACCTGGATCTGGCCGTGCTGGTAGCCGGCTACGCAGACCCGCTTCTGTTGTGGGACCTGTCGTCCGCCTTGGCAGACCTGGCCCACTGCCCGGTTGATCTGCTGGACCTGCGCTCCGCCAGCACCGTCATGCAGTACCAGGTTATCACCACGGGCGCGTGTTTGTGGACGGTCGGCCTGCCAGTGGGTCTGTTTGAATGCTTTGTGCTCAGCGAAAAAACCGCATTGGACGAAGCCCGGGCCCCCCTGCTGGCCGACATCCAGGCGCGAGGCAGCGTGTATGGCTGATGATGTGCTGCTCAACAAGGCAGCCACCGTGGAGCGCTGCGTTGCTCGCGCCAGGGAAGAGTATTTCCAAGGCCCAGATACCTTTGCCACAGACTTCACCCGGCAAGACGCCGCTGTGCTCAATGTTCAGCGCGCCTGTGAGGCCGTGTTAGACATGGGCCAACATCTGGTGCGGCGCGACAGCCTGGGTGTGCCGCAGGGGGCCAGAGATGTGTTTGCCTTGCTGGCCCACGCAGGCTACATCCCAGACCCACTGGCTACCGCGCTCAAGCGCATGGTGGCGTTCCGCAACATCGCGGTCCATGGCTACCTAAGCTTGTTGCTGCCCATTCTGGTGAATGTCATCACCCAACATTTGGATGAGTTTCAGACCTTCACCCGGCTGCTGCTGCAACGCCCGAAATAGGCGGCTTTGAACGCCAAGGTCAAACGCCCAAGCGGCGCCCTGCCATCTCCAGCAGGCCGTCGAAGATGAGGTTGTCGACCAATTCCACCGGCAGGTTCATGCTGGGAGCCATTTTCCAACCGGCACCGCCCGTCATCACACAATGGGGTTGGATGCCGCTGTGGTTTCGAAGGTGCTCCACCATGCGCGCCACCGCACCGGCAATGGCGTAGGTGCCGCCACTGGTCAGTGCGTCGCTGGTGTTGGTGGGAAAGGCGCGCACCTCGCCGGTGGGTACATGCAGACCGGCAGTGCCGGACTCCAGGGCGCGCAGCATGATGCCGTGGCCGGGCAAGATCAAGCCGCCAAGAAATTGGCCTGTGGCGTCGATCGCATCCACGGTGACAGCGGTGCCCACCATCACCACCACCAGCGGTCGCGCCGGGCCCTGGCCCAGCAGCCGGTGCCAGGCACCGATCATGGCGACCCAACGGTCGGCGCCTAGGCGGGCGGGGTGGTCATAGCCATTGACCAGCCCGGCTTCGGCTGCGCTGGCCACCACCCATTGCGGCGCCACGTCCCACAGCTCCATCTGCTCCTGCACCCGGTGTTTAACGGCGTCGCCGGCCACGATGCAGCCCAGCATGTGCTGTGGTGCCGGCAGGCTGGCCCAAGGGCCTTCTGCCAGCTTGTCAAGCTGCTCTAAAAACTCGGCGCCATGCGCCAGGGGCCGCGCGCCGGCTTGGGCTTGCGGGTAAAGCGCCCACTTGAGGCGGGTGTTGCCGACGTCGATCGCCAAGAAAGTCATGGCGTCATTATCAGCAAAATCAATTCTGCCGCCATGGCAGTCCGTGGTGGCGCCAGCCGCCTTTCTGGCCGCGGTGGGCGTGGTCATCCGGGTCGCCCTCAAAGCCTTCCAGGATGTTGTAGGCCTGCAGCCCGAGTTCGGTCGCCCGCCGGGCGGCGGCGATGGAGCGCACGCCGCTGCGACACAACAGCACCACCTTTTTGCCGGGCGGTACCGCAGCCAGCAGGCCAGCGTCAAAGTCAGCGTTCAGCGCCATACCGGGCCATTGCTTCCAGGCCAGTGGTACCGCACCCGGTACGAAGCCCACCCATTCGCGCTCAGCATCGGTGCGCACATCGACCAGCACGGCATCGCCCGCAGCCCACCAGCGGCAGGCCAAATCGGGCGAGACGTCGCCGGCGTAGCCGGCGGCGGGACGGGGGTGCTTGAGCTCGCCGCCGCCGGCATCGTGCTGCAAACCAGACTGCAGGTTGGCGGGTACCGCCTCATCAATGCGCTTGGGCCTTGGCAGTTGCAGCCCTTCCATGGTGGCCCGGAACTCAGCCAGTGATTTGCCCGCGATGCGCTGGTTACTGAGTTTTTCGGCGCCGATGGTGGTGTGCGTGCGGCCATGGTAGTCGTGGCCTGGCCAAACGGTGGTGGTGTTGGGCAGGGCAAACAGCACCTGCGTCAGGCTGCAGTACAGCGCCTCGGGGCTGCCGGACTGGAAATCGGTACGGCCGCAGCCATTGATCAGCAGGGTGTCGCCGGTGAAGACATGGTTACGCCACAAAAAACTCATGCTGCCGGCGGTGTGGCCGGGCGTGTGCAGCGCGGTGACCTGCTCCTGGCCAAAGCGCAGCACATCGCCCTGCTTGAGCTGAACAGCGGCGGTGTGGATGCTGCAGCCGCTGGGTGCCGCGGTGCGGGCGCCAGCCAACTCCGCCAGCTGACCGGCACTGGTGATGTGGTCGGCATGGGCATGGGTCTCCACTGTCCAGAGCAGTGTCAGCCCATGCGCCCGTAGAGTCGCCAGATCCCGCTCGATCTGATCGTCCACCAGCAAGAATCAAAAGAAACAAAGAACAAATTGTATAAAAGGTAATCTTTAAAAACCTTTTTTCTTTTGATGAATACTCCGAAATATTTGCGGCCTTATCCATG
>CAJAXU010000012.1 GCA_903948045.1 uncultured beta proteobacterium
GGCATTGGCATTGGCGCCACCAAGACCCTGGCCAAACTGGCCAATCACATTGCCAAGACGGCGGAGCGTAAACCCGGCGTCTACCCGGACCACCTGGCCCAGGTGTGCAACCTCGCCGCCTTGGCACCGGCCGAATTGCAGGTGGTGTTTGAGGCCACCGACGTCGGCGAAGTGTGGGGCATCGGCCGGCGTATCAGCCAGCAACTGCGCGAAGGCGGTATCCAGACGGTGCAAGACCTGGTGCGCATGGACCCGGCCACGGTTCGGCGGGCCTGGTCGGTGGTGCTGGAGCGCACGGTGCGCGAATTGCAAGGCATGCCCTGCATCGGCCTGGACGATTGCCCCCAGCCCAAGAAGGAGATTGCCTACACCCGCTCCTTCGGCCACCCGGTGCTGGACTTGGCTGGTTTGACTGAAGCCGTGACAGAGTTTGCCAGTCGGGCGGCGGAGAAAGTGCGCAAGCAGCACTCACTGGCCTCGGCAGTCATGGTCTTCATTCGCACCAGCCCGTTCCGGCAGGATGCGCAGTACAGCCGCTCGGTGGTGGTGCCGCTGTTACGCCCGGCAGCGGACACCGGTGCCATCGTACGGGCTGCCGTGCTGGGCTTGCGCGCCATCTACCGGGACGGCTTCAAGTACGCCAAGGCCGGGGTCCTGCTGCTGGAACTGCAGCCGGACACGGTGCGTCAAGGTGAGCTGGACTGGGGTGAAGTGGGTGATCAGGGGGGTGGCGGCAGTCTGGCGCAGCAGGAGGACAAGACCCGCCTGATGAGCGCGCTGGACAGCATCAATCAGCGGTTTGGCAAGGGCACCATGAAGATGGCGAGTGCCGGCCTGGAAGGGGACCGCCGGGCCTGGTCGATGAAGCAGGAGCGGCGCACGCCGGCCTACACCACCTGCTGGGCGGATATTCCGGTAGCGCGGGCTTGAAGACGAGATTCACTGACCATGGCAGCTGAACGCCCTGTCCATTTGAAGCGGGCACATGCCCAGCGCCTGCGCGAGGTGTACCGCTCGGCCGGTTGGCCTTACCAGGACACCCTTGAGATCGAGCTGCTGGCGGCGGGTTTGCTGGAGCGCCTGGGCGACGGCCATGGTCAGGAGCTGGTTCGGGTGACGCAGGCCGGGCTGGTTTACCTGGCCGATGCGCTGGCGGGCAACCGGCAGGCGTTCTCGGCGCATGAGGCGCTGGTGGGCCAGGTGGCGCAAGCCATGCTGCGCGACGGCCGCCTGGTCTGGACCGCGCTGGAGTTGCGGGCAAGGCTGCCCGACAGCCCGGATGCGCCCTCGTACTGGAAAACCTGCAAGCCCGATGTGTTCTCCATCCGCAACAGCTCGCGACCGGACTACCTGGAGCCGATCGTGCATGAGATCAAGGTCAGCCGGGCCGACCTGCTGGGTGACCTCAAACGCCCGCACAAGCGCCAGGCCTATCTGGATGTGGGCGGCCAAGTCTGGTACGTGCTGGGCTGCGACGGGCGCGGCAAACAAATAGCCAGTGTCGATGAGATCCCGGTCGAATGCGGGGTCATGCTGTGCAAAGACCAGCGCCTGAGCGTGCTGCGGGCGGCGCCCAAAAGGTCGGTAAGGCATCTGCCCTTTGGCGTCTGGATGGCGCTGGCCAAGGCGACACCGGTGAAGGCGCATGCCGTCATTGTTAATGGCTTGCGGGATCAGGCGCCGTTGGTGGCGAGTGAGCAATCGGGAGACATCGGCGGTGAGATGTGACCGTTTAGCTCTCGACGCGTGGCCTTGTCGACCCAAAAAGAACGACGATGGCCAAACCCAAGACCAATGACCCAAAAACGCGGGAAACTCCGAAAGTGGTCTATCCTGCATCACCTGACATCATGAAGACCTCCAACCAAACTCCCACTCCCAGTACCAGTACCAGTAACGGTTCCGGCCCAATTGTGTCGCGGCGCAACGTGCTTGCCGGGGGCGCACTGCTGGCCGGCGCCGTTGGCTGGCAGGCGCTGCCGGGCCGCGCTGGTGAGGCGGCCGTTCTGGTCCCGCCGCTGATTGACACCGCGGCACCGCCACCTGCAACCGACACCAGCACCTCCGACACTGCCGTGCTGGCGGGTGGTTGCTTCTGGGGCGTTCAGGGTGTGTTCCAGCACGTCATTGGCGTCACCTGTGCCGTCTCGGGCTATGCCGGTGGCGACGCCCGCACCGCCAACTATGAGGCCGTCGGTTCCGGTCGCACTGGCCATGCCGAGGCCGTGCGCATCAGCTTCGATCCACGGCAGCTGAGTTTTGCGCAGTTGCTGCAGATTTATTTTTCGGTGGCGCACGACCCGACGCAGCTCAACCGGCAGGGGCCGGACAGCGGCACGCAGTACCGTTCGACCGTGTTTGCCCAGAATGCCGAACAGGCGCGCGTCGCTCGGGCCTATATTGCCCAGTTGGACCAGGCACGCGTTTTCGGCAGACGCATCGTCACCACGGTGGAGTTGAACAAGCCGTTCTTTGATGCCGAGGCCTACCACCAGGATTACCTGACGCTGCACCCCGACCAGCCTTACATCGTCATCCACGACTTGCCCAAGGTCGGCCATCTGAAACGCTTGTTTCCGAAGCAGTACCGCGCCGAACCGGTGCTGGTAGGCACGAAACGTTGGCTCGGCCAAAACACTGGGGACTGTGGTCTGCTAATCCGCCACCACCTACCTGGTACTTCTGCTCATGCCTGACGACAACCAGATCGATATCCCGGCGTCATTTATCACCCTGTTTGTCGCGCCCGGCCGGCAAAAGCCAAGTGAGCCACGACATGTCGTGGCCGATCGCTACGAACTGTGCGAGGACATGGCCACCATGCTGACCGAGACGGCCAAGAATATGCAGTTCAGTTTGGGTATTTCGGAGCATGAAGTTCTGGTGCGTATCCAGCGCGGCCTGACGGGTGACGATGCGGTGGTGTCAGTCCGGGAGGCGCAATGGGTGATGCAGCGCCTGGCCGAATTGCTGGATTGGGAGATTAATACGACGCTATTGGCTTGACTATCGCGGTATAACCAAAAGAAGCCACACTTGACCGCTAATCTGCTGCGTGACGGCTGCACGCAACCTCAAGGGCGTTTGCCGGTCAACGTGCCGTCGCTGTTTGGGCGCATGTTGATGGGCCGACTTGCAGCCCAATTCAAAGCCGCGTATCCCGGTGTGACACTGGAAGTGACCATCGAGGACCGTGAAGTAACGCTAGCCAGCGAAGGCTATGACCTGGTCAGTCGGGCCAACCCCAAACCAGACTCAGAACTTGTAGGGTTCAGCTGCCAGAGAGAGCAACTTTTAGTTGTTGCTGCGCCAACGCTTACTCGGCAGCAGTCCGTTGCGGTGGTGGTCAGAAATTCCGCCCGCAATACGGCCCGCTGGCAATTTGCCGGCGTTCACCATGTTCGCGATGCTGTGCGCACAGGCATTGAGGCGTTTTGCGAGTGCGAAGGTCAAAGCGTTTATGCAGTTTCTTAACGAGCGGCAGGTTAGAGGTAGTCTGCTGAGTGCCAACACGGCAGGAAATCGCGCAGGAACGTTTCTGAACGGTTTCGCCGGGGTAGAAAACGATGATGGTCGGGTGGGTTAGCGCGTTGACGACGGGCTGGCACCCTCCATGCAAAGCCAATTTGCCTTTTTTGCATGTCCATCACTTACCAGGTTGATGGACTTCTTGGAGAAATGGCTGGTCCGGTTTATCGGGGGCAGGTCAGACCGCCTCGCAGATCATCGTGGCCGCTACCGCTACCGCTACCGCTACCGTTACCTCTGCAGCGTCGACGGCGTTGCCGCCCTTTCACAGCACCCTCAAGCCGACCTGGCGGCAAGAGGGTGCGAGGTGAGACCACCTTGTGCGCGAACACCGGCAGGCGCGCTAAGGATTGTGGACCTCGAAGCGCAGGAACAGGCTTGACTACACCTTGAACGCCCGGGCCATCTGGATCACGGCCTGTTTGTCGAACGCATTGACTTCGTCGATCAGCTCGTTGCTGAACAAGCGGTTTGGATCGCCCAACTCCTCCGCCAGCTTCGGGTTCTTGCTGGTTTCAGCTGTGATCTCGATGTTCGCACGCCACTCCGCCAGCGACGAAGCGCCCATGCGCTGGTCGGCGTCGTCCGGGCGGCGCAACCAGCTTGTCTTGCGGTCCTTGAGAATAAAGCTCAGCTCCTTGCGAGCCTCCTCCTCGCTGCGACCCTTCGGACGGCTTTCGGGGTAGATGGCCCAATGCAGATCGATCGCCGCGTCAAGATTGGCGTTGGAAAAA
>CAJAXU010000013.1 GCA_903948045.1 uncultured beta proteobacterium
AGCCGGTTTGGCGACAAAGCCTTGATCGCGCGCGGCGGCCCTACCGGCCGAGGCGCCGTCTTGCAGTGCCGATGGCAGGTCAAAACAGGCATTAGCGGCGCCGGCGCAGCGGGAGGCCTGATGGGCTTCAGCGGCGACGAAGGCCGACAGGCCCTCGTCATACCGCAGCTTGCCACGCGACTGGGAAAACAGGTGGAGCAGAGGGTTCCAGCCACCCGAGACGGCCAGCAAATCACAGTCGAGCAGCCGGCTGTCTTGCCCCTTGAGGCGGCGGACCCTCACACCAGCGAGTTGACGCTGGCCGGATGTGGACTCGACCACGTGCCCGGACAAAATCTCGACGCCCGGCACCAGCGCTGCAGCATCTGCGGGCACCATCGGTCGCACATCGACGATCGCCGTCACCTGTATCCCTGCCGCCAGCATGTCGGCTGCTGCCTCATAGGCAGAACTGTTGTTGGTGAACAGGACGGCGTGGCTGCCGGGCCGCACGGCGTAGCGGTTGATATAACCCTGCACCGCAGACGCCAACATGACGCCGGGCCGGTCGTTGTCATGAAACACCAGCGGACGCTCGATGGCGCCAGTTGCAATGACCACCTGGCCGGCGCGCACCCGCCAAGTGCGTTGAAAGACGCCCGGCGTGCTCGGCTTGCGCTCGGTCACGATGAGCAGGTTGCCTTCGCGGTAAGCCCAAGCGGTGGCGCTTGCCAGCCGGGTGACCAGCGGCATGCCATCGAGCTCAGCCGTGGTGCTGTGAACCCAGTCCAGCGCGGGCTGGTCATCAATCCGCTCACGCCGCCCCAGCAGCGCGCCACCAGGCTCCTCGCCTTCATCCACCAGCAGGACCCGCGCGCCGGCCCGCCCGGCCGTCAAGGCCGCCATCAAGCCCGCCGCACCAGCGCCCACCACCAGCACGTCGCAGTGCCAATGGCGGGTTTCGTAGGTGCCTTGAACTTGGTCAGCGACAGGCGCGTGGGCCAGGCCGGCGACCCGGCGAATGTGCGGCTCATAGACGTGCCAGTTGGGCCACATGAAGGTCTTGTAATAGAACGAGGCTGGCAGCAGGCGGGCGAACCATTGGTTGATGGCCATCAGGTCAAACTTCGCCGACGGCCAGCAATTGACTGAGCGCGCTTGCAGCCCATCGCGCAAACGCACCGTGGTGATGGGCTGGTTGCCGCTTTGCTGGTCCCCGAGCAGCTCAACAAAGGAACTGGGTTCCTCGGCGCCGATGCCGGTGATGCCGCGAGGGCGGTGGTACTTGAAGCTCCGGGCGGTGAGGCGCTCGCCATTGGCCAGCAAAGCCGAGGCCAGGGTGTCACCCTCAAAGCCGGAAAAAACCTGACCGTTAAAGGTAAATTGGATCGGCCGTTCCCGGCGAATGCGGCCGCCGGTTGACAAGCGAAAGCGGTTATCCGACATGGTCAGGGGCCTGCTGAATTTGGTGCGTCACGGTGTTGCGCTGGATGGTGAACCACATGCCGCAGCCTCGGTTGTGCCACCACTTTTCCTGGACCCAGCCCATGGGGTTATGGGGGACGGTCAGGTAGTCCACCCAGGCGGCGTCCGTGAGATGCGTGGCATCTTCAGGCCGCGCGCTTCGGGCCGGTCCGCCGTTGGTGAACTCGGTCTCATTGCGCGGGCCGCAGTGGGGGCAGTGAATCAGCAGCATGGGGGTGGCGGTGGCGGGGGCAGTGACAGTGGCCGGTCAGCGGGCCGCGGTGGTGCCCGACTCAAGCACATAGTCCAGGTGCTTGAACCGGTCCAGTGAGAACGGCTCAATCAGGGGGTGCGGTTCGTCATGGGCAATCAGGTGGGCCAGCGTGTAGCCGCCGGCAGGTACTGCCTTGAACCCACCCCACCAGCCGGCCGACACGTACAGGCCGGGAATCGCGGTCTTGGACACGATGGGGGACGCATCATGCGCAATGTCCAGTGTGCCACCCCATTGCCGCATCAGCTTGAGCCGCTTGAACGAGGGAAAGAGTTCGAGCATGGCAACCACGGCGTCTTCAAAAACATGTTGCTTGATGTCGCGCCGGTAGGATTGGCCAGGGTCATTGGCGCCGCCAATCACCAATTCTCCCCGGTCTGATTGGCTCAGGTAGACGCCGATGTCAGGGCAATTGACGATCACATCGATCAGGGGTTTAACCGGCTCCGACACAAAGGCGGTCAGGTTGAAGGTTTTCACCGGCAAGCGCAGCCCAATGGTTTCCGTCAGCGTGGTGGTGTGGCCAGAGACTGCCACGGCCACCTTTTTGGCTCTAACCGTGCCGCGCTCAGTCTCGACCCCGCAAATGCGACCATCGGGGCCACGCAGCAAGGCCTGGACGGCCGTGTTTTGGTGAATCTCAACCCCTTGGTCGTCGGCTGAGCGGGCCAGACCCCAGGCCACTGCGTCATGGCGGCAGACGGCGGCGTCGGTGTGCACCATGCCGGCCACAATCGGCAGCCGCGCATCCGGCCCCCCGCCGGTCAGTGGCGGGATACGGCGTCGCAACTCGTCAACCGAGATGGGCTCATAGGTCGACCCGTGGTTGTGCATGTTGAACATGCGACGACGGATCTCACGCAGCTTGGGGTAGGTCTGC
>CAJAXU010000014.1 GCA_903948045.1 uncultured beta proteobacterium
ATCAGGATGCCAAGCCACTGCTGGTGCTGATGCATGGCAACTGCAAGGTGTCCACCAAAAATCTGGCGCGCCAGATCGGCGCCAAATCCGTCGAGCCCTGCGCACCCGAGGTGGCCAACCGGCACAGCGGCTACTTGGTGGGTGGCACCTCGCCGTTTGCCACGCGCCGCGCCATGCCCGTATATATCGAGGCGACCATTCTGGAACTGCCGCGCATCCTGATCAACGGCGGCCGGCGTGGCTACCTGGTGGGCATCGACCCGCAGGTGTGCGTGCAGTTGCTCGGCGCCAAGCCGGTCAGCTGTGCTTTGGCGGATGGCGGCGCCTGACGTTGGTCAGGCGGCCAGTCCTCACAGAGCCGACAAGGCCCACAACGCCCGCAGCACGCTGAGCAGCGCAATCAGGATCAGCAGGTTCAGCACCTGGCGCTTGAACTTCGCTGGCGACACCCCTTGGAACGACCGGTTGCCCAGCCAAATACCGGCGAGCATGGCCGGCGCCAGCCACAGAGCCCAGCGCAGCGTGTCCAGGCCCAGCAGGGTCGGGCCGTGTTGGTTGCCGGCTGACAGCACGCCGGCCCAGGCCAGCGCATACAGGTCGGTCAGCAGGAACAACAGCACCATCGTCGCCCGCATCACCGCCGGTGCCATTTGCGTGGTGCTGAGCAGAACTGCCACCGCAATCCCGCCGATGGCTGCCACGCCGTTGACCAGACCCGAGACCAGCCCGGTGGCCAGGCGCGTGCCGCGGGTCGGTGCCAGCGCCAGCTGCCAGCCGCTGCGCAGCAACAGGGCCGCCGTCAGCAGCAGCGCGCCGATCAGCAGGCGCAATGGCAGCTCGTCCAGCCAGGCCAACACCGCAATGCCGAGCGGGATGCACAGGGCATTGCCCAGTGCCAGCCAGCTCAGCCACGACCAGTCCACATCACGCAGCGCGGCGCGCAGCAGCGTCAGGCTTGCCAGAACCTCCAGCACAAAGATCGGCGGCACCACCTGGGCCGGCGGCGCAAACAGCGACAGCCCGGCCACGCACAGGGCCGAGAAGCCAAAACCGGCAAAGCCACGCACCACGCCGGCGGCCAGCACGATCAGCAGGGCTGCCACCAGCAATGTGGGCGGCAAAGGTGGGGAGAGATACAAGGAGAGCGGCTTCAGTGGCTTGGGAACCCAACGCAGGCCAAAAAAAACGGGCCAGAGGCCCGTTTTTTCAAAACGCCGAGAAGATTACTTCTTGGCTGCTTTGAACTTCTCGCAGTCAGCCTTCAGCTTGGCATCCATCTTGGATGCGTCAGCCTTGCAAGCCTCTTCCATCTTTTTCTTGTCTGCGTCGCTCATCGCTTTGGTATGTGAACCAGCCATTGCGGCTGAAGCGAACATCATTGATGCAACAATTACTGAAAAAACTTTGGTCATGATTTATTCCTGATGATATTTGTCAAACTTAAGCCTACTTAGGCCGCCACATTATGTCTAAATTTACTGAGCGGGGCAAAGTCGGGTTAACCCGAGGGTTAATTGGGTTCGCCCTTTCTTGCGTCGTCACCTTGGGCTGGTCTGCTCCCCGGACGCCGACTGATGCCGGCGAGGTGCTGGAGCGATTGGCTGTCAAGGCCGGCGACCCGGATGCCAGCCGCCTCAAGCAATACCAGCAAGCTGTTAACCGCGCTCCGAAGGACGCCCAGGCCGTGGCGGCCTTGGCACGGCTTTATTTTGACCTGGCCATGGCCCATGGCGACCCGCGTTATGCGGGCTATGCCGATGCGCTGATCAGCGGCTACCCGGCGCAGCTGTCGGCCGAGCTTTTGTTCATTCGCGGCTTGCTGCGTCAATACCGTCATGCCTTTGAAGAGGCCAAGGTTGACCTGCGCGCTGCCCTGGCCGCCCAGCCCGATTTTGCGGAGGCGCATGGCTGGCTCGCCGCCATCGCCTTGGTCCAGGCCGACTATGCTGGCGCCGGCCAGGCCTGTGCGGCCTTGGGCGCAGCCGGCGCACCCACCCTGCAAGCGGGCTGCCTGGGCCTGAAACTTGCATACACCGGTCAATTGGCGCAGGGCTACCAGGCGCTAGAGAAGGGCTTGGCCCGGGCGGACGACCCAGGCAACCGTTTGTGGTTATTCACTCAGCTGGCCGAGGTTGCGGCCTGGCAGGGCCGGGTGGCGCTGGCAGAAAGCCACTACAAAAGCGCCTTGCGTCTAGGTATCACCGATGCTTATTTGCTGGCCGCCTGGAGCGACTTCTTGCTTGACCAGCAACGCCCCAAAGAAGTGATGGCACTGCTGGCCGGCAAAGAAGCTTCAGACCCGCTGTTGCTGCGTCTGGCCCTGGCGCACCAGCAAACGGGGTCTCCCAAAGCCCCGGCGCTGGTCAAAATGCTGGATGAGCGCTTTGCGGCGACTCGGTTGCGCGGAGATACCACCCACCGTGCCGAAGAGGCGCGCTATGCGCTGCAGTTGCGCCGCGATATCGGTGCCGCGCTGGCCCTGGCACAGGCCAACTACGAGGTGCAGCGCGAACCGCGTGACGCTCGCATCCTGCTTGAGGCCGCGCTGGCGGCGGGCCAGCGGGCACCTGCCCAAAAGGTCGAAGCCTGGGTGAAGAGCAGCGGGTTTCAGGGTGCCCCACTCATCCAGAAACTGGCGCAGCTGGCCGCTCTACCCAAGGGCAACCCATGAGCCGCGGCTTAGCACTCCAATGGGTGGCGCGTGCCGTGGCCATGGCCTGGCTGGTGTTGATGGCTGGCTCGGCGCTGGCGCACAAATCGAGCGACAGCTACCTGACGGTCCAGGCCCAGGGCGATCAGCTCAGCGTACAGTGGGACATTGCCCTGCGCGACATTCAGTTTGCCATTGGCCTTGACGCCAACGGCGACGACCAAATCACCTGGGCAGAGCTGCAGCAGAAAGAGCGCGAACTGCAGGCCTGGGCAAGCAGCCGCCTGAGCTTCCAACGCGGTGGCGCCTGCACT
This sequence comes from uncultured beta proteobacterium, assembly GCA_903948045.1. Classification (GTDB taxonomy): domain Bacteria; phylum Pseudomonadota; class Gammaproteobacteria; order Burkholderiales; family Burkholderiaceae_C; genus Rhodoferax. Next base: position 2,965 of record CAJAXU010000014.1, read on the forward strand.
TTCAAGCAGCAAGCCTTGCAAGTCGACGAGCACACCGATGGCAGCTACGCGGTGTTGGTATGGACCGGCCATTGCCCGCGTGATGCAGGCCCCTTGACCATTCAATACAGCCTGTTGTTTGACCTCGACGCCCAGCATCGCGGATTACTCAAGCTTGATCTGGACGGCGCCACCCATAGCGCCGTGCTGGGGCCGCAAAGCGGGCCTTTGCAGTTTTCAGAGGCGGCGACTGCCGGCGCCCAGTTTGTGCAGTACCTGTGGCAGGGCGTGTGGCACATCTGGATCGGCTTTGACCACATCCTGTTTTTGCTGGCCTTGTTGTTGCCAGCAGTGTTACTGCGTCGCGGTTGGGGCAGGGGCGGCGGTGGCGTGCACGGGGTCAGTCGCTTTAAGGACGCGAGCCTGAGCGTCCTGGCGGTGGTCACTGCCTTTACCCTGGCGCACTCCATCACCCTGTCGCTGGCGGCCTTGCAGATCATCAGCCTGCCCAGCCGGTTGGTGGAGTCGGCAATTGCTGCCTCAGTGGTGTTTGCTGCCGCAAACAACCTGGTGCCCATGGTGCAAGGGCGATGGCTGATGGCATTTTTCTTCGGGCTGATCCATGGCTTTGGTTTTGCCAGCGTGCTGACCGAGCTGGGCTTGCCCACCGGGGCGCTGGCCGTGAGCCTGGTGGGCTTTAATTTGGGCGTCGAGTTGGGGCAACTGGCCATCGTCGCGGTGTTTTTGCCGCTGGCCTTTTTGTTGCGGCACACGCTCCTCTACCAGCGCGGCGTGTTGGTAGGGGGCTCCTGGGTTGCCCTTTTGGTGGCGCTGGCCTGGTTCGTGGAGCGCGCCTTTGACCTCTCACTGTTTTGGTGGATCTGATGACTTCGCCGTTTCAACTGGCGTCTGATGCTGCCCAGTCGTTTGCGCGTGATGGCGCGGTGGTGCTGCGCGGTCTGCTCAATGCCAGCGAACTGGCCCAGCTCACCGCCGGCATCGAGCACAACCTGGCCCACCTGAGCCCGCTGGCGCTGGTGGCCAGTCAGCCTAATGACCCGGGCCGTTTTGTGGAAGATTTTTGTACCTGGCAGGCCAACCCGGACTATGCCGCGGTGCTGCAGCATTCGGCTTTGCCGCGCGTGGCTCGGCAACTGATGCAAAGCCAGACTTGCCGGCTGTACCACGATCACCTGCTTGTGAAGGAGCCCGGCACGCGCCAGGACACGCCCTGGCACCAGGACCAGCCCTACTACAACGTGAGTGGCCGCCAAAACGTCAGCTTCTGGCTGCCGGTGGACCCAGTGCCGCTGGCCAGCACCCTGCGCTTTGTGGCCGGCTCGCATGCTGGTACTTGGTACATGCCGCGTACCTTTCGCGACCAGCAAGCCAAATGGTTCCCGGAAGGCAGCCTGGCCGAGTTGCCCGACATCGAGGCGCAACCCGCCAACTACCGGCAATTGGCCTGGGCGCTGCAGCCCGGCGATGCGGTGGCCTTTCACATGCTGACCCTGCACGCCAGCAGCGGCGTCGGCCCCACCCAGCGCCGGCGTGTGTTTTCTGCTCGCTACCTGGGCGACGATGCCCGTCACGCCGTGCGTCCCTGGCGTACCTCGCCGCCCTTTGCTGGTTTGGCGGACCGGTTGCCGGATAAGGCGGTGATGGATGACGCGTTGTTTCCGTTGTTGGATTAGCCCGTAACTCCGCCGGTTTGGCGGTTAGCGCTTGTTAGCGACCCGCGCGGCAGGTCGGTCATTCAGGTTTGTTGGCAGGGCAGGCGGTCCGGGTGTCCGTTCTCCGGCCCACGCTCGCGCCCCGATGGGTTGGCGTGCAATCGTCAGCTCATCAACGCCGTTGTTGGCGCGCCTTCTCTGTGGCAAGCGCGAATGGGGTCTGCGCCCGGACACCCAAACCACCTGCCCGGCAGCGGGTTTGGTACGGCCGGAACAGCCGAGGCGCTCATCTCGGTGGGCGGTGGGGTTTGCGGGCGCAGGCCCCATTCGCGGTTGCCCACACAGTGTCGTGCCAGACACGGTGTTGATGCAGTAACGTCCACAAGCCAAAGGTAGGCACCCGCGAGCGTGGGCTGGAGAACGCAAACCACGCCGACCGCCAGCGCGAGGTCGTCAAGCCCCAGCTCAAGGTCATCGAACTAAAAGCGCAGATGACGTGCCAACATCCCCAGCAGTTCCCGAAACACGCCATTGCCCGGTGGGCTGGACAGGTCCAGTGCCAAGTTGTGCGGGTAAAACGGGCTCAGGTCCAGCCCGACGCCTACGCCAAAAACCGCCACCTCGCCACTCTGCGCCTGCTGGGCCACCACCTGCTTGAGGTGGTTGTCCAGGTAGTGGGCGTCGTTGGCCAACTGGGTGGCGCCGTCCATCGGGCAGCCGTCGGAGATGACCAGCAGGATGCGGCGTGCCTCAGGGCGTTTTTTTAGCCGGTTGCAGGCCCAGGTCACCGCCTCGCCGTCGATGCCCTCTCGAAACAGGTCGGGCTTGAGCAGTGCGGCGATGTCGGGCCGGGCGCGGCGCCAAGGGGTGTCGGCGTCTTTGAACACCAGGTGGCTGACCTCATTGAGCCGGCCAGGGTGCTGAGGTTTGCCCAGGCGCAGCCAGTCGCGCTGGGCGCGGCCGCCCTGCCAGGCGCCGGTGCTGAAGCCCAGGATCTCGGTGTTGACGCCAGCCTGTTCCAGAGCCCGTGTCAACACGTCCACCAGCATGGCCACTGACTCGATGTGTTGCTTCATCGAGCCCGAGCAGTCGATCAAAAAACCCAGCACGCAGTCGGACTGCGGCTCTAGCCGCTCGGTGCGGAACAGCCGGCGTTCGGTGGGTGATGCAATCAGCTGCGCGATGCGGCGACCGTCCAGGCGACCTTCTTCTTGCCCGCTGTCCCAGCCGTCTTGCACCGGGCGGGCCAGCAGCAGCTTGAGCTCGCGTGCCAGCCGCGCCGTGTTCACGCCCTGGCCGGCGATGCGTCTGTCCAATTGCTCGCGGTACTCGCGCAGCAGGGCAGGGCGCACCAGTCTGGCGGCTGCCACTTCGCGGTCGTAGGCGGTGGTGAACACCCGGTAGACATCGCCCTGGCCTTCAAGCACCCGGCTGCGCCCGCTCACGGCGGCGGCAATGCCGTCTTCGACCGTGGCGTCAAAGTCCATCATCAGACTAAAGGCCGCGCGCTCCATCTCCTCGGCAGGCTTGTCCTTGTCGCCGTCCGCGCCCTCGGGCTCGGCGGAGCGCAGCAGATCGGCCACCAGTTTTGCCAGGTCTAGCGCGTGCCCGGCATAGGCGGCTTGGTCGTGGCGGTATTGGCGCAGACCAGCCAGTGCGTGCCCCAGCAGCGGTGCAATCCCGGCGCGGGTGGCCTCCATCAGGTCTTCGGCTTCATGCAGCACCGGCTCGCCGGTGACCCGGGCCCTGCAGATTTGCGCCACGGTGAACAACAGGATGCCGCGCATGCTGTCGGTCAGGCCTGAGCGGTGAAAGGCCAGCGACCACTGCTCGAAACGGTGGCGCAGGTTGCCGGCCACGCCACGCAAGCCGGCCGGTACCTGGGATTCGACCCGGATCTGCTCCAGCAACTCAAACAGCAGACGCTCAACCGGTGCAGCCGGACACAGCTGGCGGTGCAGCTCCGGGTCAGACAGCCGTAACCTCAGGGCCAGGCCATCGGAAGCGCCGCGAAACGAGGCAAAGTCATCGTCGTCAAGCGACGGGTGCAGGTGCGGGGCAAACAGAGGCAGCGCCACGCCGGCGCGGTGCAGCCGGCGGCCACGGAAGTGCACATCGGACTGGCCGCTGAGCGCGCGGATGCTGGCGGCGCACAGCTCCTCTACCTGGTGCTGCAGGCGCACCTGGGCGGGCTGGGCCGCCTGCGCACTCATGGCCGTGGGGCGGTCAGCGCGTGGGATTCGGCCAGTTCGGCGCCAAAACAGCGCTGGTAATACTCGGCCACCACCGGTCGTTCGGCCTCGTCGCACTTGTTCAGAAATGACAGGCGCAGCGCCAGCGCCGGGTACTGGAAGATGCCGATGTTCTCGCCCCAGGAG
>CAJAXU010000015.1 GCA_903948045.1 uncultured beta proteobacterium
AAAGGCTACGAGACCGACCTGCGCGCCCTGATGGCCCAGCGCCGCTGAGCGCCCATGTTCAGCGCGCTGTTTCGCCGCTTCGAATCCCGCATCCAGGCCACGGCCACCCCACCGCCCGAAGCGCCACCGCCAGGTTTGCTGGCCTTTTACTGGCACTTTGTACGCCAGGCGCGCGGCTTGTTTGCGGCCATGCTGCTGAGTTGCCTGCTGGTGGCCCTGAGCGACACCGTGCTGCCGGTGCTGCTGGGCCGGCTGGTGACCTTGATGGGCGCGAGCGACCGGGCTGCTGCGCTGAGCCAAGCCGGGCCAACGCTGCTGGCCATGCTGGTCTTCATGCTGGTGGTGCGCCCGCTGATTTTGTTGCTAGATAGCCTGCTGCGCTTCAATGCGGTGATGCCAGGTTTCACCAGCCTGGTGCGCTGGCAGAACCACTGGCACGTGGTGCGGCAAAGCTGGCCGTTTTTTCAGGATGACTTTGCCGGGCGCATCGCCAACCGGGTGATGCAAACCGGCAACGCCCTGCGCGAGAGCGCGGTGCAGGGCGTGCGGTCGGTCTGGTACATCCTGATTTACGGGCTGGCCAGCCTGGTGCTGCTGGCGCAGGCCGACTGGCGGCTGGCGCTGCCCACGCTGGCCTGGTTTGCCGGCTACGTGCTGTTCCTGCGCTATTTCGTGCCACGGCTGCGCGACCTGGCCCGGGCCAGTTCGGCTGACCGCTCGCGCGTGATGGCTCGCGTGGTGGACAGCTACAGCAACATCCTGACGGTCAAGCTGTTTGCGCGCCCCAGTGACGAGGACCAGCATGTGCGCGAAGTGATCACGGCGCACCAGGGCTCGATGGCCGGCCACATGCGGATGGTGACGCGATTCATCTGGACGCTGTGGCTGATGAATGCACTGTTGCTGGTGGCCACCGCCGCGGTGGGCCTGTGGCTGTGGCAGGCTCAGCGACTAGAGGTGGGCGTGTTTGCCATGGCGCTGCCGCTGGCCTGGCAAATCACCAGCACGGCGGGCTGGGTGTCGTGGGAGGTGGCCGGCATTTTTGAGAACGTGGGCGTGGTGCAGGAGGGCATGGACAGCATCGCCCGCCCGCTGGGCCAGCCCGACCGCCCCGGCGCGCCGCCGCTGCACGTGACGCAGGGCGAAATCCGCTTTGAGCAACTCAGCTTTGCCTACTCGGCTGGCCGCCCGGTGCTGCAGGACATCACGCTCACCATCCGGCCAGGCGAGCGCATCGGGCTGGTCGGCCGCTCAGGCGCCGGCAAGTCCACACTGGTTCACCTGCTGCTGCGCTTTTTTGAGCCCAGCAGCGGCCGCATCCTGATCGACGGGCAGGACACCGCGGCCTGCAGCCAGGACAGCGTGCGCGCCCAGATCGGCATGGTGACGCAGGACACCTCGCTGCTGCATCGCTCGGTGGCCGACAACATTGCCTATGGCCGGCCCGGTGCCAGCCGCGCGCAGGTGACAGCCGCTGCGGCCAAAGCGCAGGCGCTGGATTTTGTGCAGGGGCTGCGCGACCCCGATGGCCGCACCGGCCTCGATGCCCGGGTGGGCGAGCGCGGCGTCAAGCTCTCAGGCGGGCAGCGCCAGCGCATTGCGATTGCCCGGGTGCTGCTGAAGGACGCGCCGCTGCTGGTGCTGGACGAGGCCACCTCGGCCCTGGACAGCGAGGTGGAACAGGCGATCCAGACCCAACTGCTGGACCTGATGCAGGGCAAGACCGTGATCGCGATTGCGCACCGGCTGTCGACCATTGCCCGCATGGACCGGCTGCTGGTGCTGGACCAGGGCCGCATCGTCGAGGCCGGCAGCCACGCAGAGCTGCTGGCGCAGGGCGGCCTGTACGCCGACCTGTGGCGCCGCCAGACCGGCGGCTTTCTGGCTGCTCAGTAGTTCAGGGCCGCGCGGCCGCCCTGCGCCGCCTCCTTGAGCGCCTTGCTGATCAGGCCGGTGGTGACGGTGGCGAAGTAGCGCGCACCCCAACTGGCGTAGCGGTCTTCATCCTCATGGGTCAGCGCCAGCACACCCGGGCACTTGCCGGCAGCGGCCACTGCCTTGATCGTGCGCTCAATGGCGGCCTGCACTGGCGCCTCATGGAAGCGGTTCTCATGCCCCATGCTGTG
>CAJAXU010000016.1 GCA_903948045.1 uncultured beta proteobacterium
TTCAGCGGGCGATTCAGGCCGAGCTGGAGCGCAAAGACGGGCCGCAGCTGGTACTTGATTTGGGGGGCGATGAACCCGGCAAGCGTCAGCGCGAGAACGACCTGGCGGCTTTGCGTCGCCGCGTCAAAGAAATCCCGGATGAAATCCAGCGCGAATCGGATCACATCCGCTCCCGTTTCGCCAACCCCAGCGCCCGACTGTTTCCTGTCGCCGTCACCTGGCTCATCCCGCGTAAGGCCGTACTGGAAGTTACAGGTGGAAAGCTATGAGTAATTTCAGTCCCAAGGCCCCTAGCACTTCCCGTCATCACGCCGAATGGTTATCCCTGGTCGAGGTCTCCGGGCCTTTTGTGTCTTTGCCGGTGTTGATGCGCGTCTTTCCGCAGGGGCTGGACCCACGCAACCCGGAACAGGCGAAGGCCCTGCGAGCTGCCTATGAGGAATGGCAAGACAATCCTACGGCGCCAGGTAAGCAGCGTGCCTGGGTACAGCATGTCCTCACATCAGTGCTCGGCTACCCTGTCAATCAGATCACTGAAGGCCAGACACTGCCCGCGGGGCTGGAGGCGAACATGCCCGAAATGGGCGAAACCCTGCGCCCTGACTTTGCGCTCATCGGCCCGGCAGGCAGCGACACAGCCGGGCCGGCTCAGCTTTTGATCGCGAGCTACATCCCAGAGCAGAAGCTGGATAAGCCCACTGTTGGCAAGCACTGGAAGGCGACCCCTGCTACACGGATGATGGAATTGCTCCATGGGTCCGGCGTCCAGCTGGGGTTGGTCACGAACGGTGAGCATTGGATATTGGTTTATGCGCCGCGTGGTGAAACCACCGGCTACGCGTCCTGGTACGCCTCACTGTGGTTAGACGAGCCAATTACTCTGCGGGCCTTTCACTCACTGCTCGGCGTACGCCGCTTCTTTGGCGTTGCCGATGAAAGCACGCTCTCAGCATTGCTCAAGGAAAGTGCCTATGACCAGCAAGAGGTTACCGATCAGCTTGGTTTTCAGGTGCGTGAAGCGGTTGAAGTGCTCGTCCAGTCCTTTGACGCGATTGACAAGGACAGCAATCGAGTTCTATTGAAGGGTGTCAGCCCGACTACGCAATATGAAGCCGCACTGACCATCATGATGCGGCTGGTTTTTTTATTTTCGGCGGAGGAACGGGGTCTATTGCACCTAGGCAAGCCGCTGTATGACAACAACTACGCCGTTTCTACCTTGCAAGAGCAACTGCAAGAAGTAGCTGACCTATATGGCGAAGAGGTTTTGGAGCGCAGGACGGACGCATGGGCGCGATTGTTGTCCAGTTTTAGGGCCGTGCATGGTGGTGTAAAGCACCAAGATCTGTTGATGCAAGCTTACGGCGGTTCGCTGTTTGATCCAGACCGCTACCCTTTCCTTGAAGGCCGTATAACTGGTAGCCTTTGGCGCCAGACGGCTGCCGAACCGTTAAGCGTCAACAACCGAGTGGTGCTGCATCTGCTCAACTCTTTGCAACGCTTGCGTATCAAACCCAGCGCTGGTGGCGTAGCTGAGACACGGCGCGTTTCATTTCGCGCCCTCGGTGTTGAGCAGATTGGTCATGTCTATGAGGGCTTGCTTGATCACACCGGTGTTCTCGCCGAAGAAACGGTACTTGGCATAAAAGGTCCGCGCAACAAAGAAGCTGAAATTCCACTGTCCAAACTTGAATCCTTGTTAGCCCAGGGTCAGGACAAGCTAGTTGAATTTCTCAAGGACGTTACTGGTCGATCACTATCTGCGATACGCAAATCACTCGACGATGGGGGTCTACTTGATGAGCACAAGCTACTGGTCTCCTGCGGTCACAACCAAGCCTTACTTACTCGACTGTCTCCCTTTGCCCGGCTGATCCGCGAAGATTCGTTTGAGCGCCCATTGGTAGTGCGGACTGGAAGCGTCTATGTCACCGCAGGCACCGACCGGCGCAGTTCTGGCACCCATTACACGCCCCCGACACTGACCGAACCCATCGTCCAGCACACACTGGAGCCAATGGTCTATCAAGGCCCAGCGGATGGTTGGCCACGTGCGCAATGGACGCTCAAGTCCCCCAAGGACATTCTCGACCTTAAGGTCTGTGACATGGCGATGGGTTCGGGTGCTTTCCTGGTGCAGGTGTGTCGCTACTTGGCTGAAAGGTTGGTTGAAGCCTGGGAAAACGAAGAGAAGCTGCATCCAGGCGAGGTGCTGATCACGCCCAATGGCAAGTTCTCTGAAGGATCCCCCAGTGAACGTTTGGTCCCTGCTGAAGCAGCAGAACGTATCGCCATTGCCCGGCGTGTGGTCGCTGACCGTTGTCTCTATGGCGTGGACATCAATCCGATGGCGGTCGAAATGGCAAAACTGTCACTATGGCTCATCACTGTGGATGCAAACCGGCCGTTCACCTTTCTGGATCACGCATTCAAATGCGGCGACTCGTTGCTGGGCATTACGGCGCTGGAGCAGTTAGAAAACTTCAGCCTGCGTCCTGAAGGCGGAAAGCAGCAGGTGTTTGCCACGCTGAACCTGTGGCGGCATATTGACGAGGCGAAAAGCAAGCGCGAGGCGCTGGAAGCGATGCCCTCGGATACGCCGGAACAGATTGTGGCCAAGTCCGCCTTGTATGCGGAGGCTGAAGCCGTGGTAGCCAAGCTGAGTGCAGCCGCCGATGTGCTGGTTGCTGTAGAGCTCAAGGGAGCCCAGGGCCGCAGATATGAGGAAGAGCGGGAACTGGCTGCCGATAACATGATGACGTATTGGGCCAAGGGTTTACCCGAGTTGAAAGACTATGCGCAGCAATGGCTTGGGGCGCGACGGTGTTTTCACTGGGCACTAGCGTTCCCAGAGATCATACAGGCAGGCGGGTTTGATGCCTTTGTGGGGAACCCACCGTTCGTCGGTGGCAAAAAGATTTCAGGGGCACTTGGATCTGACTGCCGTGATTTGCTGGGTAGATGCATCGCCAATGGGGTCAAAGGCCATGCCGATCTCTCCGCATATTTTTTTCTTCGAGTAGGACAGTTGCTTAAGCTTACAGGAATTGCCGGATTGATCGCAACCAACACTATTGCCCAGGGTGACACCAGAGAAGTAGGCCTTGAACAGCTACTGTTACGTGGTTTTCATGTGATTAGAGCGATTCCTAGCCTCCCGTGGCCAGGAATAGCTGCACTTGAAATTGCTCAAGTTTGGTTACATCACGGTGGATGGAATGGAGGCTTCCTTTTAGAAAATAAAAGAGTGCATGGAATCACTGCTGCACTTTCATCACCAGGCAAGACTAAGGGGAAGCCGCATAAGCTTATGCGAAACGGAGAAAAATGCTTCAATGGATCATATGTACTCGGCATGGGCTTTGTATTGACAACAGATGAGGTAAGCGCCTTAATTTCGAAAGATCCGAAAAATTCAGAATGTCTTTTTTCGTATTTAAACGGGGAGGATTTAAATAGTCGGCCAGATCAATCTCCAAGTCGATGGGTCATCAATTTTTTCGATTGGCCCCTCAACCGGACAGGCAATGGAATCTGGCTTGGCGCTGATGAAAGGAAGAAAAAGGTATGGCTGCAAGAGGGAATTGTTCCTAGTGACTATCCATATTCGGTAGCTGCGGATTACCCTGACTTATTAAAAATTGTTGAAGCAAAGGTTAAACCAGAACGAACGCGTAAAAAACCAAACGGCGAGTATCAACTTCGTTCCCCACTCTTCATTAAGTGGTGGATTTACGGTGAAAAGCGGCCTGCCTTATATTCAACGATTTCGCAACTCCCGCGAGTAATTGCGGTCGCAGCAACAAGTAGAACGCTCGCTTTTACGTTCTCACAAAACAGCGGCGTATATTCACATGCAACATATGTATTTGCTTATTCAGACGAACAGTATTTAGCCCTCCTGCAAAGTTGTTTTCATGACACATGGGCTCGTGAATACGCTTCATCAATGAAGGGCGATTTGCGATACACACCATCAGATTGCTTTGAGACGTTTCCTTTCCCTGAGGCGACAACTGGCCTTCAGGCCATCGGAGGGCGGTTTTACAGCAAGCGTCAGTCGATAATGCAAGCAACCGATCAGGGACTTACCCAGGTATATAACCGCTATCACAACCCGGAAGACATCTCGGATGACGTCACGGAATTACGGCGCATCAGTGTAGAGATGGACGCGGCAGTCGCTGCTGCTTATGGCTGGCAAGACTTGTATCTTTCCCATGGTTTCTACGAAACCAAACAAGGCATCCGCTACTCCATTGCAGAAACCGTTCGTCTTGAAATCCTCGACCGCCTGCTGGCCCTGAACCACCAGCAACACGCCGTAGAAGAAGCTGCGAAAACGGCAGTGCCAGTCACTACGTTTGCCAACAACGGCCGAAAGCCAAAAGACAACAGCGGACAAATCTCGTTGGACATGTAAGCCCAAATCATCCATGACAACATCCAGAACTTCCATCGCAGCGTCTACTGCTCCACCCACACTTATTGCGGCTACCCCATCAGCTATCCGTGATGAACTCACCGATATGGTCGTTCGCGACCTGCTCGGCCCTGCAGGTGGCCCCGATGAAGAACTGAACCAGCACGAGGACCACGCCTACCAGCGGTATCTAGTTGGCATGCTTGCCCCAAAAGACAAGGAGGTTGACAGTTTCGAGCTCGACGAGTTGGCCACTGGCGAGGGTGACGATGGCGAAGAGGGTGCAGCAGACTCTGGCGTGCCCGCGGGCAGTACTTATTTTCCTTCGTCGATGGGCCTGAGCTTCGTCGTAGCAGCTGAAACGGAAAAGATATTGGTCGATGCCGACTGGGGGCAGTATCTCAGGATCAAGAGTCAATCACAGCTTAAGAAGGACGGTAATCCAGCCAACGTCTGGAAACGTGTTCCGGTTCTTGCCCCTTCAATGCCCCTGTCGCTCAAAGACGGTGTCATTGCCGCTCGGGCGTTACACCCTGACCATCCGCTGGTGACGTTGCAGGGGCGGATGCGCCCGACTGTCGATGGCTGGGTGGTAACACTGTTCATGGTCAACCAGCAGGAGGAGCGCAAAGGCAGCAGCGAGCCCAACAAAGACGAGGTGTGGTTGTTCCAACCCAAGCTACGTGTGCACGGCGCAGATCACGAGCCCATCTTTGTTCAGCGCAGGAACGCTAAGGCGGACTTGTCCCGGATGGACCCGCTCACCCGCGACGAAACAGAGACGCTTGAGATGCTTTACCGGCATCAGCGCGAGTTTGCAGTTGGTCACGGTATTTCAGTGCACGCCACCTTGCCAGAGCCGCTGGCTGAACGTGCCTTCTTGGTCGAAACCGAGTGGGTGCCCAAATTTGAAGTGCCCCAACAGACCCCCCGCGCCGCTGCGGATGACGAGAATCTCTCGGGCTTGTCCATGGACATGAAGGAGCTGGCCGAGCTGCCAAAGGCGGGCTTGATTGCCAGCCTGCGCCACATCGAGACTGCGTACCGAGCCTGGATCAAGGTAGAAGAAACCAAGTTCCAATTGCCCGCTGAGAAATTGACTGGGCACGAAAGCGCCGCGCTTAACGCTGTGCAAAACTGTCGGCGTGCGCTGGAGCGGATCAAGGCGGGAATCAACTTGATTCAAACGGACCCACTGGCTGAGGAAGCCTTCCGCTTCACCAACCGGGCTATGTGGCAACAACGGATTCATTCGACTTTTGCCCGCAAGGTCCGCAAGAAGGTAATGTCTGTCGACGACGACCTGACGACGATCGACCTGGCCGAGAACCGCCGCTGGCGTCTGTTTCAAATGGCCTTTGTTCTGCTCAACTTGCCCAGCCTTACAGACCTGCACCACCCCGACCGAAGCCATGAGACCGATGCTGTGGCTGACCTGCTCTGGTTCGCAACGGGCGGCGGCAAGACCGAAGCTTATCTGGGGCTGACTGCGTACACTTTGGCGCTACGCCGACTTCAGGGCGTGGTTGAAGGACGCCGCGGGGACCATGGCATTGCGGTGTTGATGCGCTACACCCTGCGCTTACTAACGCTGCAACAGTTCCAGCGAGCGGCTGCGCTGATGTGTGCCTGCGAGACGATACGCCGTGATGACGTTGCTAAATGGGGGGAAACGCCGTTCCGGCTGGGCCTGTGGGTGGGCAATAAGACCACGCCAAACTCTCTTAAAGGGGCAGCCAATGCGCTGCGCCAGCGCAACGTGGGCGGCAGGCCGTCCTCGACCGGCACACCACACCAGATCACCTCGTGCCCTTGGTGCGGTACTGCAATAAAAGAACAGCATCTGCGTGTCTATGAAGCGCCCAGCGACATTGGGCGGTGCGTTACTTACTGTGGTGACAACCTGGGTCGGTGCGAGTTCAGCGAGAAGAAATCGCCGAAGGAAGGGCTCCCGGTGATGGTGGTCGATGAAGACATCTACCGTCGGCCCCCGTCACTGTTGATCGCCACAGTCGATAAGTTTGCCCAGATGCCCTGGAACGGCAGAACGCAGATGCTTTTCGGCAAAGTGACAGAAGTGTGCGACCGGCACGGCTTTCTCTCGCCGGAGGTCGATGACACTACGTCACACCCAGCACGCGGTGGCCTGCCTTCAGTTAAGAATCGACCGCATGGATTCCTGCGGCCGCCGGACCTGATTATTCAGGATGAGTTGCACTTGATTAGTGGCCCGCTGGGGTCCATGGTGGGCCTGTATGAAGCCGCGGTAGATGAGCTGTGCTCTTGGGTCGTTGATGGCAAGAAAGTTCGCCCGAAGGTGGTTGCGTCCACCGCCACGATCCGCCGTGCACCTGATCAGATCCAGAAACTCTTTGTTCGCAAGCTCGAAGTGTTCCCGCCCCAGGGCACCAGCATCCGCGACAGCTTCTTTGCCATCCAACGCCCAACAGGGCCGGATTACCCGGGGCGGCGCTATCTAGGCATCAGTGCATTCGGTCGGCGTTATCCCGTGGCAATGATCCGAAGCTATGTGGCCCACATGGCGGCAGCACAGTTTCTGTACAACAAATATGACAGATTGGCTGATCCTTGGATGACGCTGACCGGCTACTTCAACTCCATCCGCGAATTAGCAGGCACCCGACGGCTCGTGGAAGACGATATTCGCGCACGTCTGCGTGATGCTGACCAACGTGGCCTGGCCAAACGACGGAGCCCTTTGTTGGAGGAGTTAACGTCACGCAAGTCCGGCACCGATATTCCGAAAATTCTTGAGCGGCTTGAGGCCGTCTTCGACAAAACGCTGGAAGCACAGCGGGCGGCAGACCGCAAGGCCGGAAAAACCCAGTCTTCTCCCGCGCCGTACGACGTGATACTTGCCACCAACATGATCTCTGTGGGCGTTGACATCGAGCGATTAGGTTTGATGCTGGTCGCCGGGCAGCCTAAAAATACATCGGAATACATCCAGGCGACGAGTCGGGTCGGTCGTTCCAACGATGGCCCAGGACTGGTGACCACCGTATTCAATTGGGCGCGGCCGCGTGATTTGTCTCACTATGAGCGTTTTGAGCACTACCACGAGACCTTCTACAAGCACGTTGAGGCGCTGTCGGTCACGCCTTTTTCAGCGCGTGCTCTTGACCGCGGCCTGACCGGTGTGATGGTCGGGCTGATGCGCCTGGCCGACGCCCACCTAAATGGCAACCTGAAGGCCGGAGAAGTTGCTGATGCCGACCCAGTCTGGGCGCAGGTTTTTGACGTGCTGAGTAAGCGTGGCGGCAACGCGACGCATGACCCAGCTGTCGAGGTTCGCATCCGGGACATGCTCGTCCGCAGGCGTGACGAGTGGCTGAGCCGGGTACATAACCAAAAAGACCATAAGCTTGGCTACCGATCCGAAGGCGGAGCCACCGTCGGATTGCTGGAAGAAGCAAGTGAAAAGGACTGGGAGATGTTCACCTGTCTAAACTCACTGCGTGATGTTGAAGGCACGGTTGACTTGGTGTTGGATCAGCGCTCCACCGGCCTGCGTACTGACTGAGGATTAGAAGATGAATGAACTTGGTGAGCTTCGCCCCAGCCAGCTGATTTTTACCTTTGGTATCGGGTCACTGGTTGACCTGCCAAATATCTCTGCACTGGTCATGGGTCTGGATGATTGGGATACCCGCTACTGCAAGGAGGTCGAGGAAGACCGCCTCGTCGCAGCCATCCAAAAGCGGCTTGGGCAGCAAATGGGCAAACTGTACCTGCCGCCTATCAAACTGGAATCTATGGAGCGTGACCCCGCTGCGCCAGCGATAGGGGTGCCGGTGGTGCCGTTCCCCCGGTGGATGCGCTGCTCACTGTGCGACACCCTGGCATCGGTGGAGTCTGGCGTTTTCAAGCTGGTCCAGGACCCGTACCGGCCAGACAAGACAGAGTACGTTCATCAGGGTTGTTTAAAAAGCCAAGGCACCAAAGCACCGTCGGCGCTGTCAGTGCGGTTTTTGCTTGCCTGCCGGGAAGGACATCTGACAGATTTCCCGTGGTTGGAATTTGTTCACAAGGGCAATGTCCCGTGTCGACCTGCGACTATGAGTATGCGGGAATTTGGGGCCTCTGGTGATGCGTCAGACATTGTTGTCAAATGCCATTCGTGCGGCATGGAGCGGCGGATGGCAGATGCCTTTGACTCCGATGCGCCGTTCGCATGTTCTGGTCATCACCCGCATCTTCGCCTAATCGAACATGGCTGCAAGGAGCCGGCCAAAGCTATTTTGCTGGGCTCCTCGAACAGTTGGTTCCCGACTGCGCTGTCTGCTTTGTCGATTCCGCGAGCTGTTGACAAGCTTAGCAAGTTGGTCGAAGAGCAGTGGGCCGAGCTGCGTGACACGGAAGACATTGATGAAGTTCGGCTTCTGCGCAAGAAGATTCAGAAGTTCCAGTCGCTGATTCCCTTGTTCTCGACGTATTCTGATGAGGTGATCTGGTCAGCGATCCAAGCCAAGCGTGCCGGTGGCGGGAGCACGCACCCACCAGAGGATCTGAAGCTACCGGAGTGGCAGGTCTTCTCTAATCCCGACAGTGCTGCTGAGAACCGAGACTTCAAACTGCGACGCGTCACTCCGCCAAAAGGCTTTGAGGCCTTCATGGAAGATACCGTCCTTGTCGAGCGAATACGTGAGGTGCGCGCACTGCTGGGTTTTACTCGCATAGAGTCGAATGCGGACTTTGCCGAGGCCACCGTCATCAAGGACGGGCGGTTAACCAAGCTTTGCCAGGAAAGTCCGAAGTGGCTGCCAGCGTCAGAAGTGCGGGGCGAGGGGATATTTCTGCGGATACGAGAAGAAGTCTTCCTGGCATGGGAGAGCAAGCCCGAGGTCCAACAACTTCAGCAGGAATTCCTTGACTCGCACAAGGCGTGGCGCAAGCTGCGAAAACTGGCGCCTCTGGCTGAAGGCTTTCCTGGCATTCGGATGGTATTACTACATTCGCTGTCACACGCCTTAATGCGCCAGATCGTGCTCGACTGCGGCTACACCGCTGCCAGCGTACGCGAGCGACTGTATTCGCGGCAGCCAGGCGAGGAGGGTGCTCCAATGGCCGGGATATTGATCTACACCGCCGCGCCAGATAGCGAAGGCACATTGGGCGGTCTAGTGGAGCTGGGCGACCCACTCACTTTGGGCCGACATCTTCAGCAGGCTCTAGAAAGTATGCGCCTGTGCGCCTCTGACCCCCTATGTTCAGAGCATCGCCCAGACACCCTTGGCAGAGGGATTCAAGGCGCCTGCTGTCACGCGTGTCAGTTTGCCCCAGAAACATCCTGTGAGCGTGGTAACCGGTATCTGGACCGATCGGTACTGGTCAACACGTTCTCGGCTCGTGGCACTGCGTTTTTTGACTGAGTGGGATGGACGAAGACGTCATCATTGCAGTCGAGGATTTGGTGCGAAAGGCACCGGCGACTTGGTTGATGGCGGTCTGTAAGGCTCTGCGCAGTTTTCCGGCAACTGCCAAACCTGAATTCGTGCTTCAACGGCTTCCACCTACCAACAATGCGGACCTGGCGTTTGTCGCTAAGCGAGCGGTGCAGCAGGCTGCCACACTGATGTCATGGGAGTCCCTGAGTTGGACGCTCCAAACAACCTACGCGGCGGTTCATCGCAGCCAGGCGGATCAGCAGGTCGAAATGCTGTGGTCAGGACCATCTCCCGCTGACCAAATTCCCGCTAGGCGTATCGACCAGGCACTGTATGACTTGATTGCCGGCGCCAAGAATGAAGTCCTGCTGGTTACCTTTGCCGCAACAAAAGTTGAGCGCCTGGCCGGTGAGCTGCTAAAGGCGATCCAGCGTGGCGTACGAGTCCGCCTGATTCTTGAATTTGAACAGTCGTCTGAGGGCCAACTGAGTTATGACGCGATCAAGGCGTTCCCGCCCGCCTTGGTCTCCGCAGCAGAGATTTACTACTGGCCCGTGGAGAAACGTGAGCGCAACCAGGCAGGGCGTCCCGGTAAGTTGCACGCAAAGCTAGCGGTAGTCGATGACACTGCCCTAGTATCGAGTGCCAATTTGACCGACGATGCGTTCAATCGGAACCTTGAGCTCGGCGTTTTGGTAAATAACCCATCGTTACTGCGAACGGTTAGGGAGCACATCCACACGCTGATTACTGACGGGACTTTTTGCCTTGTTACCTGAGGTTGGTCCGACCGTGCTATTTGGGTATCAGGAGTCAGCTGGCGGATGACCCGCTATTCAACCTCACGGGTCACTGCCCGACCGCGATGATGCGGAACGATTAAGTTCACACAACACATTTAGGTACGTGCTGATATCAACCTCGTCAGCTAGATCGGTCAGCAGTTCCTCGGTATCAGCCTTGCTTGACATCCCATTTGCACGGCACAAAATTTCGCGTTCGATGTAATACTGAAATAGCCCCATCCAGAAGTCAATCCTGACGATCGGCATCACAAACCGGTCATCGCCGGTGATGAGCTCTGATTGGGCTAACATCAGTCGGCTCAGCAGATGCAGGGTACGTACCCGACGTGGATACTGATCGACCGTCTTGGTTCGGCACAGAGCCACCTGCTTCAGGTCATTGGAAATCAACTGAAGCACGTCGTCGGCTAAGTTGCAGGGCAGCGCTGATTCGGGCGTCTTGTCGGTGGTGAGATTGGTCAGATGATCGAAGTCGGTGTAAGCCATCGTCATGTCCCCAAAAAAAATAAGTTGGATGGGTGCCGCTATTCACTTGGCGTAGCCAACACGTGTTCGCTGATTTCGTCCACCAGATCGGTCATGTCTTGCGGGCAAGGCTGCTTGATCACTCGCGACACGATCTCTCGCTCGATGTAGTAACTGAGCCTGCTTAGCCAATGACCCAACTGTTCCAGCGGGAAACTGGTTGCGCTTTCGCCGGTCAGCTTCAGACTCTGCAAACAAAAAAGTTCGCAAAGCAGATACAGGGGGCGATCTAAGTTTTCGGCGTCTTCCTCATCAGCCTCACCTTTGCCCTGAAGTGATCGCAGATCGGTGGCAAGCGAGGCAAGCGACTCGTCGGTCAGATCGCAGGGCAGATACACCCGGGCAGAACCATTTCGGGTAAGTTTTGCCAGGCGCTCTCTTTCGTCATCAGGTATGTTCATGATCAAAATGCTACTTAAAGTCTGTAGACGCAAAAGCATCATAGCAAGAAGCTACCTGCATGAGTACGCAGGTAAGAAAGAA
>CAJAXU010000017.1 GCA_903948045.1 uncultured beta proteobacterium
AGCGCTAGGTTGGCGCGACCAGTTTCGATTCGACTGCCTTTGTCGAGTAAAATTGGCAGTCTAAATGTCAGTATTCATTGCTGACTTTTTGAAGAACTCCATGCTCAAACGCATAAGCGTCAGTCAGTTAACCGTTGGTATGCACATCAAGGAGTTCTGTGGTTCCTGGATGGAGCACCCCTTTATCCGCTCGTCTTTTGTGTTGTCAAATGCCAAAGACCTGCAGACGATTTTGGCCAGTAGCATCAAAGAGGTGTGGATCGATAGCAGCAAAGGCGCTGACGTGCCAGCCACAGTTGTCGCCCTATCGCCCAAGCAGGCCGAGTTCCAAATTGACGCCACTTTGGAGCAAGCCGCTTCAGGTGGGCGCAACGTGTTGCCTGCGCCCATGGAGCGCGAAATGGAGCGTGCAGCCCAGATTTGCGGCCACTCCAAACAGGCGATGGTGAGCATGTTCGAGGAAGCCCGCATGGGCAATGCCGTTGACGTTGGCGGCGCCAGACAGCTTGTTGAAGAAATTTCGGATTCCGTGATGCGCAATCCGGGCGCGCTGATCAGCCTAGCGCGCCTGAAAACGGTGGACGACTACACCTACATGCATTCGGTGGCGGTCTGCGCCATGATGGTGTCGTTGGCCAGGCAGTTGGGCCTTGATGATGACAAAGTTCGTTTGGCTGGTCTAGCCGGGTTGATGCATGACCTGGGTAAGGCAGCCATGCCGATGAATGTGCTGAACAAGCCCGGCAAGCTCACCGAGGCCGAATTTGCAGTAATCAAAAGTCATCCGGTCGAGGGGCATCGTATGCTGTTGGCCAGCAGCAAATTCGATTCCGATACGCTTGACGTCTGCCTGCACCACCATGAAAAGGTTGATGGCTCAGGTTACCCTGAGGGTTTGAAAGGTGACGAGATCAGCCTGATGGCCAAAATGGGTGCCGTCTGTGACGTGTACGATGCGATCACGTCGAACCGGCCTTACAAAATCGGATGGGATCCGGCTGAGTCCCTGCGAAAAATGGCGGAATGGTCAACCGGGCATTTTGATCAAAAAGTGTTTCAGGCCTTCGTCAAGAGCATGGGAATCTACCCTGTGGGCTCGCTGGTTCTGATGAGCTCTGGCCGAATCGGCGTAGTCACGGCGCAATCAGCCAAGTCGCTCATTACGCCGCAGATCAAGGTGTTTTACTCGACCAAAAGCCACCTGCGGATCACGCCTGAATTTCTCGATCTTTCCAAGGCGGGCAGCACTGACAAGATCGCTGGGCGCGAGGATCCGGCCAAATGGCACTTTCCGGACCTGGACGAGATGTGGTCGGGCTTGCCGACATCACATCGCTGAGTCTGGCCGCTCAGCAGCCGCGGGTGATCGGCATCTCGACCGGTTTCGGATTGACGGCGTACTTGCCCAACTCCATCTTGGCAATAGCGTTGCGATGGACCTCGTCCGGGCCGTCGGCAAAGCGCAGTGTGCGCGCGTTGACATAGCTGTAGGCCAGGGGGAAGTCGTCGCACATGCCGGCGCCGCCGTGCACCTGCATCGCCCAGTCAATCACCTCGCAGGCCATGCTCGGCGCCACGACCTTGATCATGGCGATCTCGTTCTTGGCAAACTTGTTGCCACCCACGTCCATCATCCAGGCGGCCTTCAGCGTCAGCAGCCTGGCCATGTCGATCTTGCAGCGGGCTTCGGCAATGCGCTCTTGCGTCACGGTTTGTGAGGCCACGGTCTTGCCAAACGCCACGCGCGACGAGGCGCGTTTGCACATCAACTCCAGAGCGCGCTCAGCCAGGCCGATTAGGCGCATGCAGTGATGGATGCGTCCGGGACCAAGGCGGCCCTGGGCGATTTCGAAGCCGCGGCCCTCGCCCAAAAGGATGTTGCTGGCCGGTACGCGCACATTGTCAAACAGCACTTCCATGTGGCCGTGCGGCGCGTCGTCATAGCCCATCACATTGAGCGGGCGGATCACTTTCAGGCCCGGCGTGTTGGCCGGCACCAGAATCATGCTTTGTTGCGAGTGGCGCGGCGCGTCCGGATTGGTCTTGCCCATGGTGATGTAAATAGCGCAACGCGGATCGCCTGCACCCGACGTCCACCACTTGCGGCCGTTAATCACGTAGTCGTCGCCGTCGCGTTCGATCCGCGTTGCAATGTTGGTGGCATCGCTGGAAGCAACATCCGGTTCGGTCATGGCAAAGGCTGAGCGGATCTGGCCCTCCAGCAGGGGCTTCAGCCAGCGCGCCTTGTCGTGCTCAGAGCCATAGCGGGCAATGGTTTCCATATTGCCAGTGTCGGGCGCCGAGCAGTTGAAGACTTCGCTCGCCCACACCACGCGGCCCATGATCTCGGCCAGTGGTGCGTATTCTTGGTTGGTCAGGCCGGCACCGTGGTAGCCCGAGGCGGCGGCGCTGTCGACCGGTAGAAACAGGTTCCACAGGCCGGCCGCACGCGCTTTGAGCTTGAGATTTTCGATGGTTTGCAGCGGGGTCCAGCGCTTGCCGGCCTCGGTATTAGCCACGATCTCGGCGTGGTAAGCGCCTTCTGCCGGGTAGATGTGCTCGTCCATGAACGCCTGCAGCCGGGCTTGCAGCTCTTTGGTTTTGGGTGAGTAGTCAAAGTCCATGGGATCTCCAGTTGTGTCGGGTGACGATAATTTGATGGTTGGGCTCAGGCGCGTTGGGCGAACTGCCAGGCCATCTGCGCCAATGGCTTCGCGCCGGCGGCCGAGCTGACGGCCTGCGCGCTGGAGGCGGTGCCCGCTTCAACCCGCTTGGCAATGCCTTGCAGGATGGCGGCCAGCCGAAACAGGTTGTAGGCCAAATAAAAAGTCCAGTCGGCCTTGAGAGCGTCTGGCGTGGTGAGGCCGGTGCGTTCGCAGTACAGGCGGATATAGGCGTCTTCGGTGGGAATGCCGAGGCTGGCCACATCCAGTCCGCCGATGCCGCGAAACGAGCCCGGCGGTATGTGCCAGGCCATGCAGTGGTAGCTGAAATCGGCCAGCGGGTGACCCAGCGTGGACAGTTCCCAATCCAGCACCGCGATGATGCGCGGCTCGCTTGGGTGAAACATCAGGTTGTCCAGCCGGTAGTCGCCGTGCACGATGCTGACCATGTGTTCTGCGCGTGCCATGGCGGGAATATGTTGCGGCAACCAAGCCATCAATTCATCCATTTCAGGGATCGGCTGGGTGATCGACGCGACGTATTGCCGGCTCCAGCGGCCGATTTGCCGTTCAAAATAGTTGCCTGGCTTGCCAAAGCCGGCCAGTCCGCGCTCGGCAAACTTGACAGTGTGCAGCGCCGCAATGACACGATTCATCTCGGCGTAGATGGCGCCGCGCTCCGCCCGGGTCATACCGGGTAGGGTCTGGTCCCAAAGGATTCGTCCGGGCATGAACTCCATGATGTAGAAAGCCCGGCCAATGACCGATTCGTCTTCACACAGGCAGTGCATGCGCGGTACCGGCACATCGGTGCCCTGCAAGCCGCTCATCACGGCAAATTCGCGCTCAATGGCGTGGGCTGAGGGCAGCAGCTTGGCCACCGGCCCTGGTTTGGCGCGCATGACATAGGTGCCAGAGGGTGCGGTGAGCTTATAAGTCGGGTTCGACTGGCCGCCCTTGAACGATTCGGCCGAGAGTGGGCCTTTGAACCCGGGCAGCTTAGCCTCCAGCCAAGCGCAGAGGGCGTCGGTGTAAAACGCCTGCTGTCCCGTGACGGGTCGCGTGCCAACAAAATGGTCAAATTCGCTCATGGTCAGTCTCGGGTGATTGGGCTATCAGCGGTCGGCATCAATAATTTGCATCAGTGTGTCGCGGTTGCGGATGACCAAGCCACCCGGTTCGATGCGGATCGCTTCCTCGCGCTCCATGGACTTGAGCTCCTGGTTGACGCGCTGTCGCGAGGCACCGAGCAGCTGCGCCAATTCTTCTTGCGCCAGTTGCAGACCAATGCGCATTTCCCGGCCATCGCTCAGAGACGGTACGCCGTAACTGCGCACCAGATGCAGCAGTTGCTTGGCCAGACGCGCCCGCAGCGGCAAGGTATTCAGGTCTTCGACCAGACCATAGAGTTGGCGGATGCGGCGGGCGTGCAGACGCAGCAGCGCCTCGTAGAGCTCGGCATGCAAGGCCAGGATTTTCTTGAAATCTGCCTTGGCCACGCAAAGGATCGTGCTGTCGCCATGGGCGTAGGCGTCGTGCGTGCGCCGGTCGCCGTCGAAAATTGAGACGTCGCCGAACCAGATGCCCGGTTCCACATAGGTCAGCGTGATCTGCTTGCCTGAGATCGAGGTCGAGCTGACTCTCACCGCACCCCGTGCACAGGCGATCCACTCCTCTGGCGGTTCGCCGCGGGCGGCGATCAGCTCGCTGTCTTTGAAACGCTTGACGTAGGCGCATCGGAGTATGTCGTGACGCAGGGATGGCGAAAGGGAAGCGAACCAGCGACCAGAATTGATAGCCTCGCGCTCTTCGATGGTAAGAATTGGATCGTCCATGGGCTGTCTTGTGGGTGACTGAAAACCGTTTGATTGTCGCGCTCGGGACCAGTCGACAGTTTGGACGCCTCAGGCGCCGGTTACTGAAAGTCTGCTGGCGTCTTGTTCAGAAACGCCGTGATACCGATACCGGCATTGGCATGGTGCAAATTCCGGACAAAGTGGTCGCGTTCCTGGTCCAACTGCTGATTCAGGTCCAGCCCGCAGGCCTGGCGTGTCAACGTTTTGATGCTGGCGAGGGCATTGGGGGCACGTGCGTTGAGTCGGCCAGCCAGTGCCAAAGCCATTTGCAATGCTGTCCCGCTGGGGCACACATGGTTGACCACGCCAAGTTCTTGTAGACGCAGGGCGCTGATGCGGTTGCCGCACATCAGGAGTTCCGTTACCAACTGCCGCGGTAGGGCCTGCGCCAAGCTCCAGCTGCCTCCGCCGTCAGGGGAGAGCGCAATGGTGCTGTAGGCCATGACCATGAGCGCGTCGTCGGCCGCGACCAGCAGGTCACAGGCCAGCGCCAGTGAAAAGCCGGCACCGGCGGCTGCACCTTCCACGGCTGCGATCACGGGCTTTGGACAGCGTGCGATCGACCTGATCCATTGGTTCAGGCCCTCGATGCTTTGGGCCTGCACCTCTGGCGCGGCGGACCGGTTGGCTTGAAGGCGCTGCAAGTTGCCGCCAGCGCTGAAGACCCCACCGGCACCGGTGATCACGACCGAGCGGATGTCAGCAGAGCTGCTGGCCATAGTCAGGGCGTCCTGGCCCGCAGCATAGATTTCGGGGCCGAGTGCATTGCGGTGTTCAGGGTTGGCAATGGTCAGGACCAGGGTCTGGCCTGAGCGGCTTTGATGGAGTTCGGCAGCCATCCGGAAATCAGTCTTCGACGTGCAACAAACTCAAGCCAATCGCGCCGCGCCGCCGTAGCCAGGGGCTAGGCCGGTAGCGCGGGTCGCCATACACGGTTTGCATGTTGAACAGCACTTCCAGCACGTTGGTTGGCCCCAACAGATTACCCAGGGCCAGCGGCCCGCTCGGGTAACCGAGGCCGAGTGTCACGGCAGTTTCCAGGTCGGTTGGCGAACAGATCCCTTGCTGACAAATGTCACTGGCAATGTTGACGATGGTTGCGACCACGCGCTGCGTGACAAAGCCACCGCTGTCGCGGATCACACTGACTGCCTTGCCATCCCGCGCGAACAGGGCATGGGCGGCTTGCCGCATGTCGGCCCGGGTGGCTGGATTGGTTGCGAGCACGCGTCGACGTGTCGTGGCGTCGTCCACCAGCATGTCAATGCCGATGGTGCGCGCCGGGTCGAGGCGCTCCACCACGGCAACCGTGGTGATGTCAAAGCCCAATGGTGCCACCAGACTCAGGGCCTGCGGTGAGGGTGAGACACCGGTTTCGATATGAGCGCCTAGGTTTTTGAGCAGCTGTAGCAACTCTGACCGGCGCGCTGCACGTGATGACACCCAGACCGGCGGCATTGCGTCAACCACGGGCACACTGGCTTCGGGGCTGATTTGGGCTACGCCCTGCTGGTAGCTGTAAAACCCTTCGCCCACTTTTTTCCCAAGCAGCCCGCCTGCGAGCCGCTGGGCCGTGATGACGCTCGGTCGGTAACGCGGCTCCTCATAGTACTGGTGGTAGACCGATTCCATCACAGGGTGGGAGACGTCGAGGGCAGTCAGGTCCATCAGCTCAAACGGACCTAGTTTGAAGCCGATCTGGTCTTTCAAGATGCGATCGACCGTGGCGAAGTCGGCCACGCCTTCGCCTACCAGTCGCAGTGCCTCCGTGCCATAGCCGCGCCCCGCGTGGTTGACAATGAAGCCGGGCGTGTCTTGGGCGCGCACCGGGGTGTGGCCCATTTGTCTGGCGAACACGGTCAATGCGTCGCACACGCCCGCGTCAGTCTTCAGGCCGGCGATCACCTCAACCACCTTCATCAAGGGCACCGGATTGAAGAAGTGAAAGCCCGCCAGCCGCTGCGGCCGCTTCAGTCGTGCACCCAAGGCCGTGATGGACAGCGAGGACGTGTTGCTGGCGAGCACGGCGTCAGGTGCGAGCAGTGCTTCGAGTTGGCTCAAAAGCTCTGATTTGACGTCGAGCCGTTCCACAATAGCCTCCACCACCAGTTGGCAAGCGGCCAGCGCCTCTAGCGAGGTGACACATTGCAGGCACGCTTTGTAGCTGGCGACTTGAGATGGGTCCAAGCGACCCTTGTCCTGTAGCTTGTCCCACTGTGAAAAGACTGCTGATTGCGCTGCTGCACTGGCGCTGGACTGGGTGTCAAAAAGCAAGACCGTGCTGCCGGCCTGCGCAGCCAGCTGGGCGATACCGCGGCCCATGGCGCCCGCGCCAATGATGCCGACTTGTGAAAATTGGGGGTTCATCAGCCAGATTATGACTGGCACGCGGCCCGGCACGGCCGGCTGGCCGGTCATCGGCGCTGGGCGCTTATCAGCGGCGAACCTGCAGTGCGCCCGGGTTGACGATGTTGGTCGGCGTGCCCTTGATGAAGTTGATCACGTTGTCAAACGCCGCGCTGAAATACAGCTCGTAGCTGTTTTGCTCGACATAGCCGATGTGGGGGGTACAAATGCAGTTCTCCAAGCGCAGCAAGGCATGGCCCTGCAGGATGGGCTCAGACTCAAACACATCGACTGCAGCCATGCCGGGCCGGCCCCGGTTGAGTGCGGCCATAAGTGCGTCGGGCTCGATTAATTCGGCGCGAGAGGTGTTGACCAGCACGGCCGTGGGTTTCATTTTTGACAGGTCGTCCAGCCGCACCGTCCCGCGAGTGTCATCAGACAGTCGCAAGTGGAGAGACAGCACGTCACACTGGGCAAAAAATTCGTCCCGGCTGCTGGCGGCTTGAAAGCCATCGACGACAGCGCGTTCCCGGGATGAGTCGCGGCCCCAGACCAGAACCTTCATGCCAAAGGCCTCGCCATAGCCGGCCACCAGTTGGCCAATTTTTCCGTAGCCCCAGACGCCCAAGGTTTTGCCTTTGAGCACGGTTCCGACACCAAAATTGGGGGGCATAGCGCCCGACTTCAAACCGGACTGCTGCCAGACCCCGTGTTTCAAGTTGGCGATGTAATGCGGCAGGCGGCGCATGGCGGCCATGATCAGGGCCCAGGTGAGCTCGGCCGGCGCAGTGGGCGAACCGGTGCCGTCCGCCACCGCGATGCCCCGCTCTGTGCAGGCGGCCACGTCCACATGTGGCCCAACCTTGCCAGTTTGCACCACCAGTTTCAGCTTGGGCAGCTTTTCAATCAAAGCCCGCGGCAAGTGGGTGCGCTCCCGATTCAGCACAATCACATCGGCGTCCTTCAGGCGCACCGAGAGCTGGCCTAGTCCTTTGACGGTGTTGGTGTAGACCTTGGCCTGGTAGGCTTCGAGCCGGGCTGCGCAGGGCAGTTTTCTGACGGCGTCCTGGTAGTCATCAAGAATCACAATATTCATGAGCGGGATTGTGCCTTGGCAGGGCCGGCTACCGAGGCTGTAATGCAATTACTTGCATTAATGCGCGCACGACGGGCAAGCTTGGGTCACCCGCTTATCCGGGTTGTTGCTGGTTCAATGGCGTGCGGCTTCGCGGGCAACCAGTCGATCAAGCTCGGCGCAGACATCTGCCATGCGACCTGACATGACCATGCGGCCCACTTGGCTGGCGGGCTGGCCAGACTCCACGATGCGTTCAATGCGAAGTGGCCGTGCAGCGGGCGTTTGACCATGATATATGGCCTTAGCCCTTGCTACCATTGGCTTGTTTGCTATCGAATTAGGAGTCCTTGAGTGGTGCGAGGCCTGCGCACTAGGCGCTTGTAGGGTGCGACCTTGGCGCGGGATGGGTAACAGCCAGCGTGCCCAGGCTTGAACAGGGGACATAAGGTCAGAAATCGCGAAGAGGGCAATGCTCATGGGTTGGGTCCTTGGCTGATCACATCAGCATGGTGTTGCGGATCAGGCCAACGGCCAGTCCTTCGATTTCAAATGGCTCGCCCGGCTCCACCACAATGGTCTGGTAGTCGGGGTTTTCCGGGTGCAATTCAATTTGGTCTTTGTTGCGCCGGAAGCGTTTGACGGTGACTTCGTCGCCCAAGCGGGCGACCACGATTTGCCCATTTTTGGCATCCTTGGTCGCTTGCACTGCCAACAAATCACCGTCCATGATGCCGGCGTCTCGCATGGACATACCCCGCACCTTCAGCAGGTAATCGGGCTTGCGCTGGAACAGGCTGTTTTCCAGGTAATAGGTCTGGTCGATGTGCTCTTGCGCGAGAATCGGCGAGCCGGCAGCAACCCGCCCAATCAGTGGCAATGCCAGTTGGGCAAATCCTGGCAGGGGTTGCGAATACTGCTTGCTGCGCAGCGCATTGATGGAGCGCATGGCATCGCTTTTGAGCCGGATGCCACGCGACGTGCCGCTGACAAGATCGATCACGCCTTTGCGGGCCAGGGCCTGCAAATGCTCTTCGGCGGCATTGGCGGACTTGAAGCCCAGCTCGGTGGCGATTTCGGCACGCGTGGGCGGTGCGCCGGTGCGGGCGATAGCGCTCTGGATGAGGTCCAGAATTTGTTGCTGGCGGGCGGTCAGTTTGGGGCTCTCAAGCATGGCGACTCCTGGGCGGTGTGGTGCGTTGCTGGGCGGTAAAGCACTGGATTCATATCCAGTAACTGTATTTTTAATCAGTTTTTAAAAGTTTGCAAGCGATGACCCTAAAAATAGTTGAAAAGATCGTGGTGTTGGGGACCGGCGGCACCATTGCGGGGGTGGCGAGCCGTCCATCTGACAATCTGGCCTATGCCGCAGCCCAGGTGCCGGTGGCGGATCTGTTGCAGGATGTTCAGGGTATGGCCGGCGTGCTGGCGGGCCGTGTCTTGGTGTCGGAGCAGGTTGCGCAGCTAGACAGCAAGGACATGAGCTTTGACGTCTGGCAAGAGTTGGCTATGCGGGTGGCTCACCATCTGGCCCAGCATGATGTCCGTGGTGTCGTGATCACCCACGGCACCGACACCTTGGAGGAGACGGCCTATTTTTTGTTTTCCGTGTTGCCCGTGGCTGCGCTGGCTGGTAAGCCAGTGGTGCTGACCTGCGCCATGCGACCAGCCAGTGCGCTGACTCCCGACGGCCCTCAGAATTTGCTGGATGCGGTGGCAGTGGCCTGTGCGCCCGTTGCCTGTGGCGTGCTGGTGGTCTGTGCCGGCGTTCTGCACCGTGCGCTGGATGTACAAAAAGTGCATCCGTACCGGTTAGACGCGTTTGGCTCTGGTGACGCCGGGCCACTTGGCTACGTGGAGGAGGGGGCGGTTCGGCTTGTGAAGAATTGGCCTGAAGCCCTTGTTGGCGCTGGCGAGTTTGCTATAAAGTCAATAGCAAGTGTCAGGCGTTGGCCCCGGGTGGAACTGGTGCTGAGCCACGCAGGCGCCAGTGGCGCGGTGGTCGATGCGCTGGTCGCGCCCGGAAATCCCAATCTTGAGCCGCTGCAGGGGCTGGTGGTGGCTGGCACGGGCAACGGCTCATTGCACCAGAATTTAGAGGCAGCTTTGCTCCGGGCGCAAGCGGGAGGTGTCCATGTATGGCGAGCGACGCGGTGCCCCCTGGGTCGGGTGCTGCCAATGCCGGGGCAGCGCTTGCCAGATTCAGCGGGCTTGTCGCCAGTCAAGGCCCGGATTGCCCTGATGCTGAGCTTGCTGGATTGACTTTCAGCTGGCCAGTGCCGCAAAGGCGCGTGCCTTGATTTCTTCCACAGTGCCGCTGCCGCTGATGGCCCGGTATTGGGGCGCATCGCTGGCCCCGGTGCGGGCCCAACTGCCGTAGTAATCCACCAGCGGCCGGGTTTGGGCGCTGTAGACATCCAGTCGTTTTTTGACGGTCTCCTCTTGGTCGTCGGCCCGCTGGATCAGCGGTTCGCCTGTGACGTCATCCAGCCCGGCTGCCTTGGGGGGATTGAACTTGATGTGGTAGGTCCGGCCGGAGGCTGGATGAGAACGGCGGCCGCTCATGCGTTCGACAATGGCGTCAAAGGGCACGTCAATCTCAAGCACATAGTCGAGTTGGACACCAGCTGCTTTCATGGCGTCAGCCTGCGGCAGGGTGCGTGGGAAGCCATCGAAAAGAAAGCCACCGGCGCAATCGGGTTGCGCCAGTCGCTCTTTCACCAGATTGATGATCAGGTCGTCACTGACCAGCCCACCGGATTCCATCACATGCTTGGCCTGCAGACCCAGGGGGGTTCCCGCCTTGACGGCAGCGCGCAACATATCGCCGGTGGAAATCTGGGGGATGCCATATTTTTGGCAGATGAAGGTGGCTTGTGTGCCTTTGCCAGCGCCTGGAGCGCCCAACAGAATGAGTCTCATGCTTGTCCTTGGAATAATTTGAGTCATGCCACGCGGCCAGGGCAGCCGCTTGGCACACGGCGAAACCCTCATTTTTCAGAGAATAGCA
The DNA here is from genome assembly GCA_903948045.1 of uncultured beta proteobacterium. Lineage (GTDB taxonomy): Bacteria > Pseudomonadota > Gammaproteobacteria > Burkholderiales > Burkholderiaceae_C > Rhodoferax. The sequence continues at coordinate 10,951 of CAJAXU010000017.1, forward strand.
CGCACAGCTTTTGTCTGGCTGACAAGCCTGCCGCCCAGACCCGCACGCTCAGAGGTCAAGCAGGCGCCGTACCCGCGCCAAGTCTTGCGGCGTATCGACGCCAAGGCCCGGTGCCTGCAAGGTGACATGAACGGCGATCCGGTAACCATGCCACATGGCCCGCAATTGCTCCAGCGCTTCAGTGGTCTCTATGGGCGCCTGCGCCAGCGTGGGAAACTGGCGCAGAAAGCCGGCACGGTAACCATAGATGCCGATATGGCGCAGGGCCTCTGGCTGCGGCGGCAGCGCCAGAGCGCCGTTGCCCTGGGGCTGGTCCCGCCAGTGCGGAATCGGCGCGCGGCTGAAATAAAGCGCCATGCCCTGCGCGTCAATCACCACTTTGACCACGTTGGCATTGTGAAAGTCAGCGGGGTTGTCGATGGCGTGAGCTGCCGTGCTCATGCTGGCGGTTGGCTGCTGTGTCAGCAGCGCCGCAACCGCGCCCACCAGGGCTGGATCGATCAGCGGCTCATCGCCCTGCACGTTGACCACGATGTGGTCGTCGGCCAAGCCGAGCAGGCTGCTGGCTTCAGCCAGACGGTCACTGCCCGACGGATGGTCTTGGCGCGTCAGCACAGCCTCCACGCCATGGGCGGCACAGGCCGACAGAATGTCTGCGCTGTCCGTGGCTACCACGACACGAGGCTGGTCGCCATGGGGTTGGCCGACCAGCACGCGCTGCGCCACCCGCACCACCATCGGCAAGCCGCCGATGTCGGCCAGGGGTTTGTTTGGCAGCCGGGTCGAGGCCAGTCGAGCCGGTATCAGCACCGTGAAGCTCACAGGCCAAGTTCCTCGTCGCTCAGGGTGCGTGCTTCGTTTTCCAGCAGGATCGGGATGCCGTCTCGCACCGGGTAGGCCAAGCGCGCGCTGCGTGAGGTCAGCTCCTGCCGCTCGCGGTCATACGTCAGTGGGCCCTTGGTGACCGGGCAAACCAGCAGTTCAAGTAATCGAGTGTCCATCGAGAGATGATAGCTTTGCCGGCAGGCGGATGCGCAGCCACTGGTCAATTCGAGCCAGGCAGGCCGGCTCCAGCGTCAGCAGCAGCGGCACGGACCAAGCCTGGGGCCACTTCGGCCAGAGTTTGGCTGCGTCTTTTTCTGTGCAAATCACGCTGTAGCCCACGTAATCATTGGGGTTGAAGCTATCAAAATCATAGTGATCTGGCAGCGCGATAGTCCGTGCCAAGGGCAGACCGCAAGCGCGCAGCATGTCGAAAAATTCGTCCGGTCGAGCGATGGCCGCCAGCGCCAGCAGCGGCGGCTGACCGGGCGCTGTCAATTCAGCCAGGGGCTTGGTCGAGCCATCCTGTTGCCAGCCCAGTGGCCCCAGTCGCCGATGGGCGCGAAAGCCGGCGAACGCCGGCTGCCGGCCGGTGTGCAAAATCAGGTCCACCGGGCGAGGCCATGGCTCCCGCAGCGGTCCGGCGGGCAGCAGCAGCCCATTGCCGACCCCCCGGTCGTCAAAGACGCAGAGTTCAAAATCCCGGTGCAGCGCGGTATGTTGCAAGCCGTCGTCGGCCACGATCACGTCGGTGTCAGGGTACTTGGCCAGCAAGGCCGCAGCGGCTTGCGTGCGGCGCTCAGCCACCCATACCGGCACGCCGGTGCTGCGCTGAATCAGCACCGGTTCATCGCCCACATCCTGCGGCCGGCTGCCAGGCGTCACCTCCAGACAGCCGCTGCCGTGTCGTCCATAGCCGCGCGAGATCACGCCCACACGCAGGCCACGCCGGCGCAGGTGATGCACCACCACCATCACCACCGGTGTCTTGCCCGCGCCACCAGCCACCACGTTGCCCACCACCAGCACGGGTGCGTCAAAACGCTGTACCGCCAGCCATCCCAGCCGGTAGAGCAGGCGTCGGCCCGCGAATAGCGCCCGGTAAATCAGGCTGAGTGGCCAGAGCACGCAGGCCAAGGGGCCGCGGCGGGCCCAGCTCCGGGTGAGTGTCAGCTGCCAGCGCGACGCTTGGGCTACTGCGGCCATGGGCTCATGGGGTCCCGTTGGCGCTGGCGGTTTGAGTGGCAAAGGTGATTTGTATCAGGCCAGCGCGGCGTGCCGCCTCCATCACCGTGATCACTGCCTGGTGGCGGGCGCTGGCGTCGGCAGAAATCAGCAGCACGGTCTCGCGCCCGGCATTGGCACCGTCAGTGAGGGCCCGTGCCAGCGATTCCACGCTGCGCCCGGCCACCGGCACTTTGTTCACGGTGTAGGCGCCATCGGCTGTCACGCCCACCAAAACCTCTTTGGCGCGGTCACGCGGCGCGTCGGCGTCGGCAACTGGCAGCGTCAGTTGCAGCTCGGCGAACTTGCTGTAGGTGGTGGACAGCATCAAGAAAATCAGCACCACCAGCAACACGTCGATGAAGGGAATCAGGTTGATCTCGGGCTCATCGCGCGAACTTTGTCGGAAATTCATGGCCCGCGCTCCTTCAGCGCCGCAACTGGTTGAGTTGGCGGATCAGGCGTTCGGACGCCAGCTCCAGCGTCAGCAGGAACCCATCGACCCGTGCCCTGAAATAACGCCAGAAAATAAGCGACGGAATGGCCACAATCAGGCCAAAAGCCGTGTTGTAGAGGGCAATAGATATGCCGTGCGCCAGTTGCGCCGGATTACCACCTGTGGCGCCTCCGGCGGGCGTCTGGGCGCCAAAAATCTCGATCATGCCGACCACGGTGCCAAACAGGCCCATCAGCGGCGCGGCCGAGGCGATGGTGGCCAAGGCGCTCAAGTAGCGCTCCAAGCGGTGGGCGACCAGCCGACCACTGCCTTCCATGACCGCGCGCAGGTCTTGTTCGCTGCAGCGCGGGTTGCTGTTGAGGGCGCGCAAGCCGCTGGCCAGCACCTCGCCCAGTGCCGATGTTTGCTCCAGATGGTTCACGACGTCCGGCGGCGGGACCGAGCTGCGTGTGACACTCAGCACTTCAGCCAACAGCCGTGGCGGGGCAATTTTGGCGGTGCGCAGGCTGATGAAGCGCTCAATCACCAGCGCCAGGGCTAGCACGGAACAGGCGAGCAGCGGCCAGATCGGCCAGCCAGCAGCTTGTATGATGGAAAACACTAGGACTCCCGGTTCGATGAAATGCGCTTGAATTATGGACTATCAACTTCAGCCAATCTGCCGCGCCGGCGGGCGGTCCAATGGGTGATGCAACGGTGCGGTCGTGAGCGCCAGCATGGCTGAGGTCAGTCAGTTGGGTGCAGGCGGGCGGGTCTGGGAGGTTGGCGCGCTCTGCCACGCCATTGCTGACGCACTGGAGGCCCGCTTCAACCCGGTGACGGTACGTGGGGAGATTTCGGGCTTCTCGCGCGCCGCCAGTGGTCATTGCTATTTTTCGCTCAAGGACGCCAGCGGTCAGCTCCGGTGTGCCATGTTCCGCCGGGCGGCGGGTCTGCTGGCTTTTTCGCCGCGGGACGGCGAACTCGTTGAGCTGCGTGGGCGCATCAGTGTCTATGAGCCGCGCGGTGACCTGCAGCTGGTGGTGGAGAGCATGAGCCGGGCCGGGCAGGGCGCTTGGTTTGAGCAGTTTCTTAAATTACGGGCCCGGCTTGAGGCCGAAGGGCTGTTTGACGCCGGCCGAAAGCGCCCGTTGCCCCTGATGCCGCGTGGCATTGGGGTGGTGACGTCGCTGGGTGCCGCTGCACTGCATGATGTGGTCAGTGCGCTGCAGAGGCGGGTGCCGCACATTCCCGTGGTTGTGGCGCCAGCCTTGGTGCAGGGTGCCAATGCGCCGGCGGAGCTGATCGGAGCGCTCACAAATTTGTACCGTCTCACCGAGTCTGGACGGGGCTCCAGGGCGGTTTTGCCATCGACCGAACCAGCGTCACCCCAGCCCGTCCTAGACGTTATTTTGTTGGTCCGCGGCGGCGGATCGATCGAGGACTTGTGGGCCTTTAACGATGAGCAGCTGGCGCGCACCATCATCGGCAGCCCGGTGCCGGTGGTCAGCGGTGTCGGTCACGAGACCGACTTCAGCATTGCTGATTTTGTCGCTGATCTGCGGGCCCCCACACCGACTGCGGCGGCCGAACTTGTGGCGCAGCCGAGGGAGGTCTGGCAGGGTGCGCTGGCGATTCTTGAGCGCCGGCTACAGACAGCGGCCTTTCGTTGGCTTGATGGGCAAGCCCAACGCCTGGATCTGACGGCTGGCCGGCTGGGCCGACCTTCCGCGCTGGTGGCCAGCCATCGCCTACGCTTGGCCTCGGCCGCCCAGCGGCTGCAGGTTTTTTCGATGCATTTTCTAGGGCGCAAACAACAGGCTCTGGAGGCGCTGCAGGCGCGGTTACCGGATGCGGTGCACCGGCGGTTAGATCGGCAACAGGAGAGGCTGGCTCGCGCTGCGCTTCGCCTGGGGCTGCTTGATCCAACGCTGGTACTGCGGCGCGGCTATGCCTGGCTGACCGACACACAGGGCCAAACGGTGAATAGCGTGCGGCAGATCACGGTGGGTCAGGCCGTGCGTGCCACCCTTGCCGATGGCGAGGTTGATTTAAACGTGTCAAATTTGCCTTGAACAAAGTTTCTACAATTACCAACTGCAACAATCCACTTCACGAGGACCTCATGGAACACACCCTACCCGCCTTGCCTTATGCCATCGACGCTCTGGCACCCCACTACTCCCGCGAAACCCTGGAGTACCACCACGGCAAGCACCACAATGCGTATGTGGTGAACCTGAACAACCTGCAAAAGGGCACGGACTTTGAAAGCATGGCGCTGGAAGACATCATCAAGAAGTCCAGCGGTGGCGTGTATAACAACTCGGCCCAGATCTGGAACCACACGTTTTTCTGGAATTGCATGAAGCCCAGCGGTGGCGGCGAACCCAGTGGCGCGTTGGCAGCAGCCATCAATGCCAAGTGGGGTTCGTATGCCGCTTTTCGTGAAGCCTTCGTTAAGTCGGCGGTCGGTAATTTTGGCTCGGGCTGGACCTGGCTGGTGAAAAAAGCTGACGGCTCCGTGGATATTGTCAACATGGGCGCAGCCGGAACACCCCTGACCACGGCTGACAAAGCCCTGCTGACGGTAGACGTCTGGGAGCACGCCTATTACATCGATTACCGCAATATGCGTCCGAAGTTCGTCGAGACCTACCTGGACAAGCTGGTGAACTGGGGCTTTGCTGAATCCAACTTTGCCTGAGCTTCGGCCCAGCGCAGGAAAAAACCGCCCGGTGGGCGGTTTTTTTTGAGCGATTTTGCTTGCCAGCCCTTGGTGTCTATGGTTTTATTGCTATGTAAAATATAGCATTAGCGATTGTCAAAGGGTTTGCCACCCAGTTTAAAGCCAGCTTTGATGCCCTTCTTGGCAAACCAGCCCTGGTTCATCTCCAACACGTAGCGCACGGGTTGAGCGGAGCAGTGGGAGTCAGTGGTTTGCG
>CAJAXU010000018.1 GCA_903948045.1 uncultured beta proteobacterium
AGGCTGGCCAGCGCGTCAGCCGCCGCCAGCGCCCGCAAGTCGCCCCGGTCCAGCCCGGCGCGCAGGGCCAGGTCCTCCACACTGGCAAACCCCGCTGCCAGTCGCGCCGCCACCACCCGCTCCCCCACCGCCCGTGCCAGCCCCGCCACCAGACACAACCCCAGCCGCACCGAACAATTGGAATCTGACCCCGATTTTTTATTGGGGTCAGATTCCAATTGTTGGATGGTGCAGTCCCAGTCGCTGTGGCTGACGTCTGCCGGCAGCACGCTGATGCCGTGGCGCTGGGCGTCTTGCACCAGTTGCGAGGGGGCGTAGAAGCCCATGGGTTGCGAGTTGATGAGGGCGGCCAGGAAGCAGGCGGGTTCGTGGCGTTTGAGCCAGGCGCTGACGTAGACCAGTTGGGCAAAGCTGGCGGCGTGGCTCTCGGGGAAGCCGTATTCGCCAAAGCCGACGATCTGGCCAAAGATGCCTTCGGCGTACTCGGCCGTGTAGCCTTTGGCCTGCATGCGCTGCACCAACAGGTCGTGAAACTTGTGCACGCCGCCGCGGCGCTTCCAGGCGGCCATGGAGCGGCGCAGCGCGTCGGCCTCGTCCGGGCTGAAGTCGGCCGCCAGCATGGCGATCTGCATCACCTGTTCCTGAAAGATCGGCACCCCGAGCGTGCGCGCCAGCGCCGGCTGCAGCGCTGGCGGAAAGTCCACCGGCTCCAGCCCCTGGCGGCGGCGCAGGTAGGGGTGCACCATGCCGCCCTGGATCGGCCCGGGGCGCACGATGGCGACCTCGATCACCAGGTCATAAAAACAGCGCGGGCGCAGCCGGGGCAGCATGCTCATCTGGGCCCGGCTCTCGATCTGGAACACGCCCACTGTGTCGGCAGCGCAGACCATGTCGTAGGTGGCGGCGTCATCGGCCGGGATGTCCTGCAGGCGCAAAGGCCGGCCGCGCCGTTGCCCGACCAGCGCCAGACAGCGGCGGATGGCGCTGAGCATGCCCAGCGCCAGCACGTCAACCTTGAGCAGGCCCATGGCGTCGAGGTCGTCCTTGTCCCACTGGATGATGCTGCGATCGGGCATGGCGGCGTTTTCCACCGGCACCAGCCGGGTGAGCTTGCCCTGGGTCAGCACAAAACCACCCACATGCTGGCTCAGGTGGCGCGGGAAACCCAGCAGCTGCGCCACCAGGCTGCGCCACAGGGCCAGTTGCCGGTCTTGGGGATCGAGCCCGGCCTGGGCAAATTCCTCGTCCTTGATGCTGCGGCCGTCAAACCAGTGGTGCGACTTGGCCAGGCGGTCGATCAGCGCTTCGTCCACGCCCAGCGCGCGGCCCACGTCACGCAGCGCGCTGCGTGGCCGGTAACTTACCACGGTGGCGGTGAGGGCGGCACGTTCGCGGCCGTAGCGGGCGTAGATGTACTGGATGACCTCCTCACGCCGCTCGTGCTCAAAGTCGACATCGATGTCGGGCGGCTCGTTGCGTGCGCGGCTGATGAAGCGCTCGAACAGCAGGCTGGAGTGCGCCGGGTCGACCTCAGTCACGCCCAGGCAGTAGCACACTGCCGAGTTGGCGGCCGAGCCCCGGCCCTGGCACAGGATGCCCTGGCCCCGGGCAAAGCGCACGATGTCGTGCACCGTCAAGAAATACATCTCGTAGCGCAGCTCGGCAATCAGCGCCAGCTCGTGCGCCACCTGCTGCGCCACGCCCGGCGGCAGGCCCTGCGGGTAACGCCGCGCCGCGCCCTCGTGGGTGTACTGGTGCAGGGTCTGGCTCGGGCTCAGGCCGGGCAGCACGCTCTCCATCGGGTACTGGTAGCGCAGCTCGTCCAGGCTGAAATGGCAGCGTGCGGCCACCACCAAGGTGTTGGCCAGCAGCTCGGCCGGATAAAGCCGCGCCAGCCGCTGGCGCGTTCGCAGGTGCGCCTCGGCATTGGGCTGCAGGGCAAAGCCACACTCGGCCACTGGCCGGCCCAGGCCGATGGCAGTGAGTACATCGTGCAGCGGCTTGCGTGAACGCACATGCATCTGCACCCCGCCGGCGGCCACCAGTGGCAGCCGGCACAGGCCGGCCACACGCTGCAGCGCCTGCTGCCAAAGCGCATCAGCCGCGCGCTGGCGCAGTGTCAGACCCAGCCAAAGTCTGGAGCCAAACAGGCCGCCAGCCCTTGTGCAGAGGGCATGGAGTGCTTCAAATTGCATAGCAAAGGGCGGCAGCAACAGCACCTCGCAGGCGGGCAGCGGGCTAGCGGCCAGATCGCTCCAGCCGATCTGGTAACGGCCCTTGGGCGCAGCGCGACGGGCCTGGGAAATGGCCTCGCACAGGTTGCCCCAGCCGTCTAGGCTGTGCGGCAGGGCCACCAGGGTGCTGCCCTCAGGCAGGGCAAATTCGGCGCCGGGCAGCAGCTGCAGGCCGAGCTTTTTGGCCTCGGTATGCGCCCGCACCAGCCCGGCCACCGAACACGCGTCGGTGATGGCCAGTGCCTGGTAGCCCAACTGGGCCGCGCGCGCCACCAGCTCCTCGGGGTGCGAGGCACCGCGCTGGAAGCTGAAGTTGGACAGGCAATGCAGCTCGGCATAGCCGGGGGTGGAGGGCATAGCGGCAAAATAACTGGTTATTTATACAGTTTACTCGCCAACTCACTTCGTCATCCTCAGCTCGACTGGGGATCCATGACATCCTAGATTCCCGGTTGCGGCCGGGAATGACGAGAAACCAACAGGAGTGACCGGGAGACGCGGGAATGGCGGGAGGCGCGGAGATGTCAGACTTATGAAACCATATCAATGCGTGATATTCTTAACCATGCAAGCACAAGATGACTGGACGGTTGGTCTCTCATATTTTCTGGGCTTGGACGGCAATATTGAAGTCCAGTCAGTGATTTTTATGCTGAAGTAGATCGTGTTTTGAAAGAGGTTTGCCCATGAAAAAGGTCTTGAAGTTCGGTATTGCGCCCGTGCCTGTGCAGCGGGTACGCGCCTTGGCGATTGCGGCTGGAACACGCCAACGCACCAAAGATGAACCCACCGTGTGGTTCCCCAGCGTGACCGCCATGGCGCGGGTGCTGTCAGACGACAACATGGCCTTGCTCAAAGTCATTCGTGAAAGCCACCCGGACTCCATGGATGCCTTGGCCACGGCAGTGGGCAAACATGCGCCCAACGTTTCGCGGTCTTTGCACACCATGGCGCAATATGGTTTGGTCAAACTAACCAAACATGGGCGAACGGTGATGCCGCAAGTGACTTCTGAGCGAGTCACCGTAGACTTTTCTTGGAGCAATTGAAAACCATGTCGTACTACATTGGCGCCTACGCCGCCTCACCCAACTCCACTGGCTGGGACCCTGAGCTGGAGGCGCGCTATTACGCGCGGCTGCGCGCGCTGCCAAACATCAAGGGGCTGGAGCACCCCTTCCTGGGCAGCCTGCACCCGCACGATGACGCCTGGTTTGTGCGCCACATCGACCCGAACTGGCGCTTTGTGTTCACCTGCATTCCGGGCGTGATGGCGGCCATGGCCAACAACCCGCAGGTGGGCCTGGCGTCGGACGATGCGCCGGGGCGCGAAGCAGCGCTGGCTTTTGTGCGGCGAGCACGTGATGCGATAGCCGCCCTGAATGCCGCCTGCGGCCGGCGCGTGGTGGACGCGATTGAAATCCAAAGCGCACCCGACCAAACCCGCGCCGCATCTTCCGTGGCAGCGTTTACCACCTCGCTGGCCGAGCTGGTGCAGTGGGACTGGCAGGGCGCGCGGGTGGTGATCGAGCATTGCGATGCCCATGTACCAGGCCAAGTGGCTTCCAAGGGCTTTTTGAGCCTGGCCGACGAAATCGCCGCCATCGAGGCCACCAATACCCGCTATGGCAGCGATGTGGGCGTCGTGGTCAATTGGGGCCGCTCGGTGCTTGAAGCACGCAGTGCCGAGGGCGCGCTGCAACACATTCAGTTGGCCAAACAGCACGGTGTGCTGGCAGGCCTGATGTTTTCTGGTGCCTCGGGGCAAGACACGCCTTATGGCGCCTGGCGCGACAGCCACATGCCGCCCGCACCAAGCACTGCAGGCGGCATGGGCGCCGAGGGCTCCCTGCTGACCGACGCGGCGCTACATGACTGCCTGGTGGCCAGCGACGGCCGGCAGCTGCCGATCCTGGGGCTGAAAATTGGCATTCGGCCACTGGACGCGTCGCTGGACGCGCGCATGGCGCACATTGGCAGTGCGTTGAGCCGCCTGGACGCGGCTGGCCCCTGACCGACGGCGCCAGACTAAGCGGCGGCGCTGGTGTCGTCGAGCAACCAGCGCAGCTCGGGTTCGAGTCGCTTCCACTCCACGCCCGAGGCCATGTGGCCGTAGGGGCTGTCAAGCTCCAAGTAGCGCGTTTGGGTGCGCACCTGGGTCAACAGTTGCCGGGTGGCCTCGGCGGGTGGAAACACCTTGTCGGTGCTGCCAACCACGAACAACAGCCGGGCACGAATATCGCCCAGTCGCCCACGCACATCAAAGGACTCGGCCGCTTGCGCCAGTACCACCAGGCTGTACGGATCAAAGGTCTCGGCCCAGCCCCGGCAGGTGGCTTCCATGGCCGCGGTGCGCGCCGCCGCGTCGGGCAGGCTGTCGGCAAACAGGCGGTCCAGCCCATAGTTCAGCATGGTCTGCATGCGGGTGGCAAACAGCGTGGCCACCATGCCGCCGTGCGCGTGGTAATTACCACCCTGCCACTCCGGGCTTTGCGCCAGCCGCGCGAGGGTGTCGGCGGCGCTTAAGTTAGGCGGGAAGGTGAAGCCGGACATCAGCACGCCGATGGCGTCCACCATGTCGGGGTATTGCAACGCCCATTGCAGCGCCTGGCTGCCCCCATAGGAGGGGCCAACCACTGCTTTGAGGTGGCGCACGCCCAGGGCGTCGAGCAGTCGCTTTTGCACGCCCACAATGTCGGTCAGGGTGATGGCCGGAAATGTCGGGCCCCAGGGCCGGCCGGTGGCGGGGTCAATGCTGTTCGGGCCGGTGCTGCCGAACGAGGAGCCCAGCATGTTGCTGCAGATGACGAAGTGGCGGCGGGTGTCCAGCGGGCGCCCACCGCCCAGCAGCGGAGCCCATGAACTCTCGGCCACATGGTGGCCCGGCGACAACATGGACGGGCCACTGGTGTAGCCATGCGTGACCAGCACGCCGTTGCCGCCGTCGGCCGCCAGCGTGCCATGCGCCACATAGGCCACCACCACGTCAGGCAGCGTGATGCCACTCTCCAGGGTGTAGGGGCCGATCGAGACTTGCTGTGTCACGGTCAGTCTGCCTTGATGCCGGCGGCCTGCACCACACGCGCCCAGTTCTCCGTTTCGCGCCGGACGTGGGCGGTGTAGTCGCTCGACGAAGAGGTGACGATCTGGTAGCCCACCGCCTCCATGCGCGCGCGCAGCGGCCCCTGCACCGCACTCACAATGGCATTGTTGAGCCGCTCCACCACCGCCGGCGGCGTGCCGCGCGTGGTTGAGATGCCGCCCCAGGCGGTGGACTCAAAGCCTGGAAAGCCAGACTCGGCAACAGTGGGAACAGTCGGGTACACCGGGCTGCGCGTGGGCCCGCTGGACGCCAGCGCAATGAGTTTGCCCGATGCCACATGCTGCACCACGGCGTCCTGATTGATGAACAGCACCTGGGCGTGGCCGGCCAGCAGGTCGTTCACGGCGGGTGCACCACCCCTATAGGGCACGTGCAACATGGCCACTTTGGCGCGTTGCTTGAGCATCTCCATCGCCAGATGGCCCGAGGTGCCATTGCCCGAGCTGGCGTAGACCACCTTGTCGGGGTTGGCTGCCGCTGCGGTGAGCAGGTCCTTGAGTGTCTTGAAGCCAGTCGACGGATGCGCCACCAAGATGTTGGGGCCGGTGACTACCTGGGCAATGTGGACGAAATCGCGGTTGATGTCGTAGCTGAGCTTGGGCATCAGAGCCGGGGCAATGGCGTAGGGAATCGCGGTCATGAGTAGCGCGTGGCCGTCGGGCGTGGCGCGGGCCACGGGCTCGGCCGCCAGGGCGCCGCCAGCTCCGGGCTTGTTCTCGATCACCACCGGCTGACCCAGCGACTTGGATAGCTCCTCGGCCATCATGCGGCCCATCACGTCCTGCGGGCCGCCGGCGGTGGAGGCGATGAACAGGTGAATGGGTCGATTGGGATAAGGCGCAGCCTGGGCCCAGCCGGAATCGGCGGCGGTGAGGGCAGTGAGGGCGGTCAGCGCCAGCAGGGTACGGCGTGCCAAGGAATGAGTAGAAGGCAGGGTCATAGGTCTCTCTCTTTGTAATGGGTCAGCGTGACCGGCCGATTGGGCCCCGGTCGGCTATTGGAATCAAATTAATTTTGGCGCTTTAGTATTAGACTGATCAATACCATGAGCATCCCTGCCACTGTTTTGTTGCAACGCCTGCTGGCACGCGGCAAGTTTCGCCATGTGCAGGTCCTGCTGCGGCTGGCCGAACTCGGCAGCGTGCAGCGCACCGCCACGGCCATCGGCCTCACCCAATCCTCGGTGACGCAGACCCTGGCCTACCTGGAGCGGCTGTTGGAGCTGCAGCTGTTCGACCGCCATGCGCGCGGCGTGCGGCCCACCGCCGGCTGCCGCCAGTTGCTGCCGGTGATGCACCAGCTGATGGCGGACCTGGCCCAGGGCGCCGACATAGCCAGCAGCGGCCACCTGCGTGGCCAGCAGCAACTGCGGGTACTGGCCTCGGTCTCGGCCGCCCATGGCCTGTTGTTGGCCACACTCAACACCTTCCATGACCAGTACCCGCTGGTGCGGGTGCAACTGGGCGAGGCCGAAGGCGCAGACCAGCTGCTGAGCGTGGCGCGTGGCGAGGTCGACCTGGTGGCCTGCCGTCAGCCGGCGGTGCTGCCGCAGGGCTGGGTGTTTGAGCCGCTGGTTGACGATGAACTGGTGGTGGTCTGCGGCCCGCAGCACCCGCTGGCGCAGCGGGCCCACCTGTGCTGGGCCGACCTGGCCGACCAGCCCTGGCAGCTGGGGCCGGTGGGGTCCATCGCGCGCACCCGGCTCGATGAATTGGCGCAACGCTTTGCCGCTGGGGTGAAAACTTTCCCGCTCGTCAGCCGGATGCCGGCAGCCTTGGCCGGGGCGCTGCGGCAGCGCCCGGTGCTGGGTTTCCTGCCGCTAAGTTACCTGCGCCATCTGGTTGACGCGCGCGAAGTGATCGTGCTGCCGCTGGACGAGCGCTTTCCAATTGACCCCTTGGGCGTGATGGTGCCAGCAGATGCGCGCAGCGAGGCGGCCGAGCGGCTGCGCGCGCATGTGCGCCTGCACTGTCAGCCGCCTGTGAATAATGCAGGGTAAGCACCCAAAGGAGACCCCCACCATGCGCCACCCCCTACCCCACCCTGCCCGCCTTGCGACGCACGCCACCTGGCTGACGGCACTGTTGTTGACCAGTGCCGCCGCGCTGGCGGCTGACGCCGTGCCCGAGAGCGACCCGGCCAAGGTGCCCGAGATGCGGGCTGGCAGCGGCATCCTGCTGGGCTATTTGGCGCGCAAGGACCTGCCCAACAGCCTGGCGTTGCTGCCGCCACCACCGGCACCCGGCTCCAGCGCGCTGGCGGCGGACGAAGAAGCGCACCAAAAGGCCAAGGCGCAGCGCAGCCCGGCCCGCTTTGCGCTGGCCGCCAGCGACGCGGTGCTGAAGTTCCCGGCGGCGGCGGCCACCTTGTCTTGCACGCTGGGGGTGCCGATCTCGCAGCAGGCCACGCCGCACCTGAACATGCTGCTGCGTCGCAGCCTGACCGATGCCGGCCTGGCCACCTATACCGCCAAGGACCACTACCAGCGCCAGCGCCCGTTTGCCCGTTTTGCCGAGCCCACCTGCTCACCCCAGGACGAAGCCGCCCTGGCCAAGGACGGTTCCTACCCGTCCGGCCACGCCTCACTCGGATGGGCCTGGGGCCTGGTGCTGACCGAGGTGGCGCCGGAGCGGGCCCAAACCCTGCTGGAGCGCGCCTATGCCTTTGGCCAAAGCCGCGCCATCTGCGGCGTGCACTGGCAAAGCGATGTGGACGCCGGCCGGCTGGTGGCCGCGGCCACCGTGGCGCGGCTGCAGAGCAGCGCTGATTTCCGGGCGCAGCTGGCGCTGGCCAGGGCCGAGGTGGTGGCAGCCCGCGCCAAGGGCGCCCAGCCCGAGGGCGATTGCTCGGCAGAGGCCACGACCCTGGCGGCCGGGAAGCGAACACCTTAGTAGCTTGAGAAAGCTCGATCACGAGTCAGCTGGGCATTAGCGCGGGTTCTCTTGCGATTTGAGGTGCGATTTGAGGTCAAAGCTCTATAAAATGACCTCCTGTAGTCACAAGGAGCGCCTTCATGGACACCCTGCAAATTCGTGAAGCCAAGGCCAGCTTTTCTGCGCTGGTGGCCGCTGCTGAAAAAGGCCGGCCCACCCTCGTTAGCCGCCACGGCCATCCCTGCGCCATGATCGTGCCGGTGGCCGCTGGTGCACGCCTTTATCCGCTGGAGATGCCTAACCTGGCCAACTACCTGCTGGCGCTGCCCGAAGCTTTTGAGACCGACCGCGACGCCACGCCGCTGCGAGGCATTGACTTTGCATAGGGGCTACTTGCTGGACACCAGTGTGGTGTCCGTGTTGGCGCCTGGGCGCGAGGCCTTGGTGCCAACGCCCCTGGGTGAGTGGCTGCAAGCGCACCAGACGGCACTTTATCTGCCCGCCATTGCTGTCGCGGAAATGGCGCAAGGCATTGGCAAGTTGCGCCGCGCTGGTGGGATCGAACGGGCAGACCGGCTTGACCGCTGGCTGGATGGTTTGTTGGCGACCTATGCGGACCGGATTTTGCCGCTGGATGCGCAAGCCGCGCGACTGGCGGGGCAGATATCGGATGCGGCAATGGCCCAGGGACGTCACCCCGGTTTTGCCGATGTCGCGATCGCGGCGCTGGCTCAGCACGCGGGCCTGTTGCTGCTGACCTGCAACCTCAAGCACTTCGAGCCGCTGGGCGTGGCCTGTGCTGACCCGTTGATCACATTACCGGCTTGAACTTGGCGTTCGCCCTGAGCCTAGGCCGCTATTGGCTCATGCGCGAGGTGTAGCGGCACACCGCCGGGTCGAACCAGGTTTTTGAAAACTCAGCGATCTGGTTGGCGGCGGTCCAGGAGGTGCGCTCGATGTAGCCGGCGCAGTCGCCTGGGCGCAGGCCGAGCGGCGCGCGGGCCCAGTCGGGCGCCGGGCCGGCGGCAATCTGGTCTTCGACCCGGGCTATCCAGACCTGAAAACGCTGCTGGTAAAACAGGTACATCGAGTCACCCAGCTCTTGGCGGTGCAGCGTGGGGCTGGCGCTGGCGTCAAACCAGATTTCCTCCAGCGCCACCGGCACCTGGCTCAGCAGGCGCAGCCGCCGCACGCGCCAGCAGGGTGCAGCGGCATCAGGCCCCAGCTGCGGCACCCCGGGCGGACGCGGCTGGCGGCGCAGGTCCAGCACCTGCGCCGTCGGCAGCCCCGGG
>CAJAXU010000019.1 GCA_903948045.1 uncultured beta proteobacterium
ACCACGATCACCACGTCCACCTGCGGGCTCATCAGCTTGACCGCGTCCTGCCGGTTCTGGGTGGCGTAGCAGATGTCTTGCTGCTTGGGCTCGCGCACCTGCGGAAAACGGGCTTTGACCGCCGCAGCAATGGCGGCAGCGTCGTCCATGCTGAGCGTGGTTTGCGTCACCAGCGCCAGCCGCGTGGTTTGTGCTGGCTGAACCCGCGCCACATCGGCCACGTCTTCGACCAGGTGGATGCCACTGTCGAGCTGGCCCATGGTGCCCTCCACCTCGGGGTGGCCTTTGTGGCCGATCATGATGAACTCAAAGCCCTCCTTGTGCAGTTTGGCCACCTCCACATGCACCTTGGTCACCAGCGGGCAGGTGGCATCAAAGATGCGAAAGCCGCGCGCCGCTGCCTCGTCCTGCACCGCCCGGCTCACGCCATGGGCCGAAAACACCAGCGTGGCGTCCGGTGGCACGTCGTTCAGGTCTTCAATAAAAATGGCACCTTTGGTTTTGAGGTCGTTCACCACATAGGTGTTGTGCACGATTTCATGGCGCACGTAGATCGGCGACCCAAATTTCTGCAAGGCCCGCTCGACGATTTCAATGGCGCGGTCCACGCCGGCGCAAAAGCCGCGCGGCTCAGCCAGCAGGATCTCCTGCGGCAGGATGGGCCCAGTGCCGGCGCTCACAGCACACCAATCAGTTGCACTTCAAACGTCACCGGCTGACCAGCCAGCGGGTGGTTGAAGTCAAACAACACGGCGTCGCCGCGGTCGTCGCTGCGCAACTGGCACACCGCACCGGCGAACTGGCCCTGGCCGTCTGGCGTGGGGAACTGCACCACATCACCCACCTGGTACTGGGCACCCGCCTCGCCCATTTCGGCGAGCACTTTGCGCGCCAGCCACTGCAGCATGGCCGGGTTGCGCTCGCCAAAGGCGGCGCCGGCTGGCAGTTCAAAACTGGCGCGGGCCCCCTCGGCCAGGCCGATCAGGCAGGCTTCGACCGCCGGCGACAGCTCGCCACTGCCCAGCGTGAGCGTGGCGGGCTTGCCATCGAAGGTGTTGATCACGTCGCCGGCAGGGCCAGCCAGCCGGTAGTGCAGCGTCAGAAAGGAGCCGGGCTCCACACAGACAGGGGTTGCGAGCATAAAAGTTCCACCGAAAAATTAGGGCCATTGATCCCTGACCGGGGTTTGCCGAATAAACTGAACTGATTGTAAAAGCCGACACGATGCCGCTCCAAGACCTACCCCCCGACGCCCGTCCAAGAGAAAAGCTCTTGGCGCGTGGGCCCGGCGCGCTGAGCGATGTCGAGCTGCTGGCGCTGCTGCTGCGCACCGGTATCCAGGGCAAGGGTGTGCTGCAGATGGCGCACGAGCTGCTGCAGATCAAAAGCGCCGACAACCCGAATGGCTTTGACGGCTTTGCCGGCCTGCTGCACGCCAGCGACAACGACCTCAAAGGCGTCAAGGGGCTGGGGCCGGCCAAGCGCGCCGAGCTGCTGGGCGTGCTAGAACTGGCACGCCGCGCCACGGCGCAGCAGCTGCGCGAGCGCACCGTGTTTGCCACGCCCGAGGCCGTCAAGCATTACCTGCAGCTGCACCTGGCGGCGAAGGCGCATGAGGTGTTTGCCGTGATGTTTCTCGATGTGCAAAACCGGCTGCTGGCGATGGAAGAGCTGTTTCGCGGCACCATCACGCAAACCAGCGTCTACCCGCGCGAGGTGGTGCTGCGCGCCCTGCACCACCAGGCCAGCGCCGTGGTGCTGGCGCACAACCACCCCAGCGGCACGGTGCAACCGTCACGCGCCGACGAGCACCTCACACAAACCCTGAAGACCACGCTGGCACTGATCGACGTGCGGGTGCTCGACCACGTGATCGTGGCGCCGGGCCTGGCGCTGTCCATGGCCGAACAGGGGCTGATGTGAGCACGCCGGGCGTCAAGGTCAAAGGCCAAGTCAAAGTCAACAGCCTGGCCGGGCTCAAGACGGTGCAGCGCGAAATCGCGGCGCGCATCGCGCAAGAGGCCAAGCGCGCCGCCGACCAGGCACGCGCCCGACGCCAGGCCACCAGCGAGCGCGAGCTCTTCATCCGCGCTGCGGGCAAGGTCCAGCCCCTGCCTGACAAGCGCCGGGCCATGCTGAAAAAGGCCCCTCCGGTGCCGGTGGTGATGCGCTACCAACACGACGAGCAAGCGGTGCTGCACGAGGCCATCAGCGACGAATTTGATGTTGGCACCCTGCTCGATACCGACGACCTGCTGAGTTTTCGCCGGCCGGGCATCGGCACCGACGTGACGCGCAAGCTGCGCCGGGGTGACTGGAGCATCCAGCGCCAACTCGACCTGCACGGCCTGCGGCGCGACGATGCGCGGGAGGCGCTGAGCAGTTTCATCCGCGAAGCGCACAAGCACGGCATCCGCTGCGTGCGCGTGGTGCACGGCAAGGGGCTGGGCTCGCCGGGCAAGGCGCCCATCCTGAAAAGCCGGGTGCACAGCTGGCTGGTGCAAAAAAAAGAGGTGCTGGCGTTTGTGCAGGCCAAACCGGCCGACGGCGGCGCCGGCGCATTAATGGTACTGTTGATGACGGCACAATGACCAACTGCGGCCGCCCGTTGGGCGCTCGCGGACCTTTGATGATTTTGAAACCTGGGGCAACCATGAAACGTCGACTCCTTTTGGGCGCTGGCACCGGCCTGCTTGCCAGCCCTGGCCTGTTGCTGGCGCAAGCCGCCTACCCGAACAAACCCATCCGCTACATCGTGCCTGTGGCACCGGGCGGCGGCAGCGACATGGTGGGCCGCACCGTGACCGAGCGCTGGGGCAAGCTGCTGAACCAGACCTTCTTGGTCGACAACCAGGCCGGCGGCGGCGGCGTGATCGCCTGCCAGGTCACGGCCAAGGCGCCGGCCGATGGCTACACCCTGCTGCAGGGCTATGTCGCCACCCACGGCACCAGCCCGGCCACCCGCAAGCTGCCCTACGACCCGATCAAGGACTTCACCCCCATCGGCATGATCGGCGGCACCCCCAATGTGCTGGTGGTCAACAGCAACTTGCCCGTCAACACGCTGAAAGAATTTGCCGACTACCTGCGCAAGAACCCGGGCAAGCTGAGCTACGGTTCAGCCGGGGCCGGATCGCTCACGCACCTGACCATGGAGCTGTTCAAGCAGCAGGTCAACAGCTTCATGGTGCACATCCCCTACCGGGGCGTGGCGCCGGCCTTCACCGACCTGATCGGCGGCCAGACCCAGGCCATGTTCCCCGGGCTGGCAGCGGCCATGCCGCACATCCGCTCGGGCCGGGTGCGGCCGCTGGCGGTGACAGGTGCCAGCCGCCATCCGCTGCTGAAAGACACGCCCACCCTGGTGGAATTGGGTTACGCCGGCTTTGATGCGCAGCAGTGGTACGGCGTGGTGGGCCCGGCCAATATGCCAGCGGCCATCGTGAAGCTTCTCAACGAGTCACTGGAAACTGTGTTGAAAGCGCCCGACCTGCGCGAGAAGCTCTCATCTGAGGCGCTGGAGCCCAGCCCGATGTCGCCCGAGAAATTTGCCCAGTTCATGCGGGCCGACATCGCCCGCTGGACCAAGCTGGCGCAGGACCGCAAGATCGACCTGGACGCCTGAGCCTAACTGACCGCCGCGTTCAGGCCTCGGGCACGTTGCGCATCCAGTCGGCGGTCTGGAAGAAGGCCTTGCCCAAACTCAGCCGCAACTCGTCGGGCACACCGGTTTCCTGCATCGCCTGGTCCATGCAGGCCAGCCACTGGTCGCGCTCGGTGTTGCCAATCACAAACGGCATGTGGCGGGCGCGCAGCCGGGGGTGACCAAAGCGCTCGGTGTAATGCTGCGGGCCGCCCAGCCAGCCACTCAAAAACCAGCCTAGCTTTTGCCGGGCCTGCGCCAAGGTACTGCCGTGCGCCGCACGCAGCGCCGCATAAGCCGGCTCCAGGTCCATCAGGTCATAAAAACGCTCGGCCAGCGCCAGCACACGGGCCTCGCCGCCGATCAGGTCATAGGGTGTCGCGGGGGTATTGGTGTCGTCGGCCATAGGCTTGGCATCATAAGCGCGCGCCACACCAACCCGGGACATCTACCCGGAACATCAACCCAGAACCTGCCGGGCGACCCAGGTGTACAGCGGGATGCCCAACAGGATGTTCAGGGGAAAGGTCACGCCCAGGGACAGGCCGAGGTAGAGCGAGGACTGGGCCTCTGGGATGGCGTAGCGCAGTACCGCCGGCACCACGATATAAGAGGCGCTGGCGGACAGCACCATCAGCAGGGCGGCGTCGGCGGCGGGCAGCTGCAACACGGCGGCCAGCACCAGCGCCAGGGCGGCGTGGACCAGCGGGCCGATGCTGGCGTAAGCGAGCAAGACCACCGACTGGCCGCGCACCGAACCAAAGCTGCGGGCCACCATCAGGCCCATGTCGAGCAGGAAAAAAGCCAGCATGCCCTTGAACAGGTCGATGGAGAACGGGGCCATCACGGCTTGACCGGCTTCGCCACTGAGGTAGCCGACCGCCATGGCGCCCAGCAGCAGCAACTGCGCGCCGTCCGTGAACGACTCATGCAGGATTTTGCCCAGCGGCGTGACGCTGGAAGCGCTCAGGGGCGCGCGGCGCAGGTTATTGGCCAGCAACACCGCCATGATGATGGCGGGCGACTCCATCACCACCAAGGCGGCTGCCATGTGGCCGCCTGGGCTTAGGCCATTGTTTTCCAGGTACTGCATGGCGGTGACAAAGGTCACGGCACTGACCGAGCCGTAGGAGGCGGCGATAGCGGCCGCATCAAATCGCGACACCCGGTTTTTCAGCAGCTGGTAACCCAGTGCCGGCACGATGAAGGCCATCAGCATGGCCGCACCCAGGCTCACCAGCACGCTCGGGCTGAAGCCCGACTTGGCCAGCGCGAAGCCGCCCTTGAGGCCCAGCGCCATCAACAGGTAGAGCGACAAGAACTTGGCGATGGCCGGCGGAATCTCCAGGTTGGACCTGAGTGCGCCCGCCAACACACCAAAAACAAAAAACAAAATGGCCGGATCGAGCAGGTTTTGCATGGAAGTTCTCCTTGGAACCCCGATGCTAGGGCGCCGGATACATCTTGTAAAATCGATTGTCTAATCACTTTACATAGATAAATATCTATGAATATTACCTTCCGGCAACTCCGACTCTTCCTGGCCCTGGCAGACACCGGCAGCGTCAGCGCTGCAGCGCGGGCCTGCCATGTGACCCAGCCCACAGCATCCATGCAGCTCAAAGAGGTGTCTGATTCGGTCGGTGTGCCGCTGTATGAGGTGATTGCCAAACGGGTGCACCTGACCGACGCCGGCCGCGAGCTGGCCCAAACTGCGCGCGCCATGACCGACCATTGGGCGGCGTTCGAGCAGGGCATCGACGCCGCCAAGGGCCTGACGCGCGGCAAGCTCCGGGTGGCAGTCGTCAGCACGGCCAAGTACTTTGTGCCGCGCCTGCTGGGCAGTTTTTGCGCCAGATACCCCGAGATCGACATTTCGCTGGAGGTGCTGAACCGGGACGGCGTGGTGCAGCGGCTGCGCGAGAACCTGGATGACCTCTCCATCATGTCGATGCCACCGGCCGACATCGAGCTGGCCGATCAGGTCTTCATGCCCAACCCGCTGGTGGTGATCGCGGCCAATGACCACCTACTGGCAGCAGGCAGCCAGATCACCCTGGCGGCGCTGGGCACACAGCGCTTCATCCTGCGCGAACGCGGCTCCGGCACCCGGATGGCGATTGACGCGCACTTCAAACGCCTGGGCTTCCAGCCCAATCTGCGCCTGGAACTCGGCAGCAACGAGGCCATCAAGGAGGCAGTGGCCGGCGGGCTGGGGGTGTCGGTCATCTCCAGCCACGCCCTGCATGGCCAGGCAGCCGAGCACGGCGTCTCGGTGCTGGACGTCGGCGGCTTTCCGATCGAATCCAACTGGCATGTGGTGCGGCAAAAGGGCAAGCAACTGTCACCGATTGCCAAGGTGTTCCTGGCGCACCTGCTGGTTCAGTCAGGCCAGTGGCGCAGCCGCAGCGAGCCGGTTGGCACCG
>CAJAXU010000020.1 GCA_903948045.1 uncultured beta proteobacterium
ATTTTCCAAAGCGGTCCACCAGGGTCTGGTAGTGCTGCTCGGCCCGCAGCGTGGTGGGCGCCAGAAAAGCCACCTGCCGCCCCCCAGTGATGGCAATAAATGCGGCGCGCAGGGCCACTTCGGTCTTGCCAAAGCCGACATCGCCGCAGATCAGCCGATCCATCGGGCGCGGGCTGATCATGTCCTGAATCACGGCATGGATGGCAGCCTTTTGGTCGGCGGTCTCTTCAAAGCCGAAGTCGTTGGCAAAGGTTTCGTAGTCGCCGGGCGAGTAGCGGAAGGCATGGCCCTCGCGTGCGGCGCGCCGGGCGTAAATGTTAAGCAGCTCGGCTGCCGAGTCGCGTACCTGTTCGGCCGCTTTGCGTTTGGCCTTGTCCCATTGGCCACTGCCAAGCTTGTGCAGCGGCGCCTCGTCGGCGCTGACGCCGGTGTAGCGGCTGATCAGCTGCAGCTGGCTCACCGGCACATACAGCGTGGCTTTGTCGGCGTACTCCAGGTGCAAAAACTCCTGGATTTCAGGCTCACCATTGGCTTGCAGCTGACCCAGGTCCAAATTCACCAGGCCACGGTAGCGACCTATGCCGTGGGCCGAATGGACCACCGGGTCGCCGACATTGAGCTCGCTCAGGTCCTTGATCAGGGCCTCGACATCGCTGACTTGCTCCTGCTTTTTGCGCCGGCGCAGTGTGGGTCCGGCGGCAAACAGCTCGGTCTCGGTGACGAAATCAACGCCGGCATCGAGCCAGGCAAAGCCCGTGGCCAGGCGTGAGGTGGCCAGACCCAGCGGTTCTTCACTGGCCAGAAATTCGGCCAGTGAGTCAAAACCCGGCGGGTTGAGCGCGCTGGCGTGCAAAAAATCGAGCAGGCTGGTTTTGCGGCCTTCGCTCTCGGCCAGCACCAATACCCGATGAGCCGTGTTGCGCAAATGGGTTTTGAGGCGCGCCAGCGGGTCGTCGGCGCCGCGCACCACACTCAGTTCGCCTAAAGGCTGGAAATGCGCGTTGTCGGCCACGTCGCTGGCAGAGGGGCGCAGCGACAGCTGGGCGTGGGCATTGACGCGGGCGTAAAACTGCTCAGTGCTCAAAAACAGCGCCTCGGGCGCCAGCACCGGGCGTTCCGGGTCGCCTTGCACCAGTCGGTAGCGCTCGCGCGTGTCCTGCCAAAAATGGGCAAAGGCCGGCTCCAGGTCGCCGTGCAGCACCACCGTGGCATCGGCGCCCAGGTAATCGAACACGGTGGCTGTCTCGTCAAAGAACAGCGGCAGGTAGTACTCGATGCCGGCGGTGGCCACGCCGTTGCCCATGTCCTTGTAAATACGGCTCTTGGTGGGGTCGCCCTCAAGCAACTCACGCCAGCGGCTGCGAAATCGCGCGCGCGCCGCGTCGTCCATCGGAAATTCGCGGCCGGGCAGCAGTCGCACCTCGGGCACCGGGTACAGGCTGCGCTGGCTGTCGGGGTCAAAGGTGCGGATGCTGTCGATCTCGTTGTCAAACAGGTCCACCCGGAACGGCACCAGGCTGCCCATCGGGAACAGGTCAATCAGCCCGCCGCGTACCGCGTATTCGCCCGGGCTGACGACCTGCGTCACGTGGCTGTAGCCGGCCAGCGTGAGCTGCGCCTTGAGTTTGGCCTCGTCCAGCTGCTGCTTGACCTTGAACTGAAAGGTGTAGCCGGCCAGAAAGGCGGGCGGCGCCAGCCTGTACAGCGCGGTGGTGGCCGGCAGCAGCACCAGGTCGGCGCCGGCCTCACGGTCGCGCTGGCTGATGCGCCACAGTGTGGCCAGGCGCTCGCTGATCAGGTCCTGATGCGGCGAAAAGGTGTCGTAGGGCAGGGTCTCCCAGTCGGGAAACAGCACGCAGCGCAGCTCGGGCGCGAAGAATGCGATCTCTTCGAGCAGACGCTGGGCGTCGGCGGCGTCGGCCGTGACGATGGCGGTGAGGCGGTGTTCGGCCCGGTCGCGCTGGCCCAGGCGGGCCAGTAAAAGGGCGTCGGCAGAGCCGGTCGGGCGGGGCAGCGTGTAGCGCTTGCCCGGGTTCAGTTTGGGTAAATCCATGGGTTTCTCATGGGGATTTTAGAATGGGGCCAAGCCCATGCCTCATCACCCGTCCAATTCACCTGCTTCACCCCGCCTCTGGGCCTTGATTCCCTGCGCCGGCAGCGGCTCGCGTGCGGGTTCGGTCGGTCCCAAGCAGTACCAGATGCTGGCCGGCCAGCCCTTGGTGATGCACACGCTGGCGGCCTTTGACGGGGTGACACGGCTGTACCGGGTGGCGCTGATCTTGGCAGTGGGCGACACTGCACTTGATCATCTCAATGCTCATTATTTAATAGCAAACAATGGCGGTGCGACAAGGGCTGAGACCGTATTTAATGGTCTAAATTTTTTGCTGGAGCAGGGCGCTGAGCCTGGGGACTGGGTGCTGGTGCACGACGCCGCCCGCTGCCTGGTGACGCCGGCCCAGATCGACGCCCTGATTGACGCCTGCCAGGCTGACACGGTGGGCGGCCTGCTGGCGCACCGGCTGGCGGACACCCTGAAGGCCGAGCAAGATGGCCGCGTGGCCGCCACCGTGGCGCGCGGCGACAAGTGGCTGGCGCAGACACCACAGATGTTTCGCATCGGCATGCTACGTCAGGCGCTGCAGGCGGCGGGGCCGCAGGTCACCGACGAATCCAGCGCCATGGAGGCCATGGGCTGGCAGCCGCTGCTGGTGCCGGGCAGCGCGCGCAACTTCAAGGTCACTTACCCGGAAGACTTTGCACTGGCCGACGCGCTGCTGCTGTCGGACACCCACAGAAAGGTTAGCTTATGAGCCTGCGGATTGGTGAGGGCTGGGACGTGCATGCGCTGGTGGCGGGCCGCCCGCTGGTGCTGGGCGGCGTGACCGTGCCGTTCCATCTGGGGCTGCTAGGCCACTCAGACGCCGATGTACTGCTGCACGCCATCACCGACGCACTGCTGGGGGCCGCCGCTTTGGGTGACATCGGCCGCCATTTCCCGGATACCGACGCCGCCTTCAAGGGGGCCGACTCGATGGTGCTGCTGGTGGAGGCAGCGCGGCGGGTGCGCACCGCCGGCTGGGCCATTGGCAACATCGACAGCACGGTGATTGCGCAGGCGCCCAAACTGATGCCGCATATCCCGGCCATGTGCGCGCGCATTGCTGCGGGCCTGGGCCTGGCGCTGGACCAGGTCAACGTCAAGGCCAAGACGGCTGAAAAGCTCGGTCCCGTCGGGCTCGGGCAGGCGATGGAGGCGCGTGCGGTGGTGTTGCTGGTGCGTGCGTTACCGGCGCCGCAGTAGCTTGGCTGGGGTCACGCCGACGACGCCGGACGGGGGTCTGCTGGCCGCACCACCACATGATGTCGTGCAATGAGAGCCTGGAATTCGGGGGAGGTGGCGGCCCAATCCACCACGTCCACTTTGTAGGGCAGGTCGGATTGGGTGAACGCCTCATGCAGGCGGGCTGATTCGTCGAGGCTCAGGGGCGCTACGTCCACCACGGCCAGGTCCAGGTCAGAGTAGGGTTTGGCAGCAAAACGGGCCCGGGAACCAAAGGCCCAGACCGTCCGGTGCGGGACGATGTCCGTCAGGATACGCTGAACAATCTCCCACTCCTGCGGCGCCACCGCGATGGGTAGGTCCATGTCAGCGCGTCCTAGACCGCAATTCACCGAGCAGGAACTGCGCTTCTTCCATGAATGCTGGGATGTCAGCCACCACCGCCAGGGCCACGTTTTCGTCGTAGGTATGGCTGGTTTTGCCGCGCATTTCACGAAACAGCCGCCACCGGGGCCAGTCGCTGCGCAGCAGGCCCTGCTCATTGCCGGTTCGGATCAGGTCGGCGAAGGGCATGGCGTCAAAGGCATCTGGGGTGGCAGAGGTGGCCTCCAGATAGCGCTTGAGCATCTTGTGGCTGAGTTCGTAGGTGAACTCGAAGCGCTGGATCAAGCCGTCGCGCAACTGCGTGTCGCCCTGGTTTTGCTGGTAGCGAACCCACCCTTCAGCCAGGCGCTGGCAGGCCTTGCTGAGGCTGAGCAGTTCAAGTTCGGGCTTCGACATGGCCGGATTATCAAGCCGTCTCAATCCATCGCCGAAGCCGAGCGCATCTGCTCGCGCAGCAGAAATTTCTGGATCTTGCCGGTGGAGGTCTTGGGTAACGGGCCGAACACCACTTGCTTGGGCACCTTGAAGCGGGCCAGGTGGGCGCGGCAGTGGGTGAGGATGTCGGCTTCGGTCACGCTGGCCGGGTCACGCACCTCTACAAAGGCAAAGGGCACCTCGCCCCACTTGGCGTCGGGCTTGGCCACCACGGCGGCCACCAGCACAGCCGGGTGGCGGTAGAGCACATCCTCGACCTCGATGCTGGAGATGTTTTCACCGCCCGAGATGATCACGTCCTTGCTGCGGTCGCGGATCTTGATGTAGCCGTCGGGGTGGCGCACGGCCAGGTCGCCGGTGTGAAACCAGCCGCCGGCAAAGGCGTCGGCGGTGGCTTGCGGGTTCTTGAGGTAGCCCTTCATGACCAGGTTGCCGCGGAAAAAAATCTCGCCCATGGTCTGGCCGTCAGCCGGCACCGGTGCCAGGGTTTCGGGGTCAAGCACGGCGATGGCCTCTTGCATCGGGTAGGCCACGCCCTGGCGCGCGTTCAGTGTGGCGCGCTCACCGATTGGCAGGCCGGCCCAGTCGCCTTGCTTGGCGCAGACGGCCGCCGGCCCATAGACCTCGGTCAGGCCATAGACATGGGTGATGTCGATGCCGATGCGCTCGCAGCCCTCGATGATGGCCGCCGGCGGCGCGGCGCCCGCGATCAGGCCGGCCACCGGGTGGCTGATGCCCTGGCGCAGCGACTCGGGCGCGTTGATCAGCAGCCCGTACACAATTGGCGCGCCGCACAGGTGGCTGACCCGGTGCTCGCGGATTAGCGGAAAAATCAGCGCTGGGTCCACCCGGCGCAGGCAGACACTCACGCCGGCCTGCAGCGCCAGGGTCCAGGGGAAGCACCAGCCGTTGCAGTGGAACATCGGCAGGGTCCACAAATACACCGGGTGTTGCGGCATGGACCAAGTGACGACATTTGAGACCGCATTCAGGTAGGCGCCTCGGTGGTGCGTGACCACGCCCTTCGGGTTGCCGGTGGTGCCCGAGGTGTAGTTGAGCGCAATGGCGTCCCACTCGTCCCCGGGCAGCGCCCAGGCAAAGTGGGGATCACCCTGTGCCAGAAAGGCCTCGTACTCCAGTGCGCCGATCAGTTCGCCGCCCTCGGCCAGCGGGTCATCCACGTCCACCACCAGGGGCTGCGGGCCGGTCATCAGGGCCAGTGCGGCGCGGATGGTGGCCGAGAACTCGCGGTCGGTGATCAGCACCCGGGCTTCGCCGTGGTCCAGCATGAAGGCGATGGCCGCCGGGTCGAGCCGGGTGTTCAGGGTGTTAAGCACGGCGCTCAGCATGGGCACACCAAAGTGCGCCTCGAACATCGGCGGCGTGTTGGGCAGCATGGCGGCCACCGTGTCACCGGCGCCAACGCCGCGCTGCGCCAGGGCACTGGCCAGCTGCCGGCAGCGCTGGTAGGTCTGCGCCCAGGTGTAGCGTGCCGCACCGTGCACCACCGACAGGCGCTCGGGGTAGACCTGGGCCGAACGCGCCAAAAAACTCAAAGGGGACAGGGCAGCGTGGTTGGCGCTGTTGCGCGGCAGTTGCTGGTTGTAGTCTTGGCTGGACATCGGGTGGGTCTCCGGGGCAATGTGCCGCGCTCTTCAGGCTGGCAGGGTGAACAGCGGAATGTCTTTCTCCAGCGCCAGCCGGTCCAGTGCCTGGCGCGACTGGCCCAGCACAAAGGCGGCGATGGCGTCGTGGCTCGCGGGCTGCAGCATGGTGGCCACGCCGGAAAAGGGTAGGCCGGCGGCGCTGCACAGCGCGCGGGCAAAATGCGGCTCCAGCGCGGCTATCGCCACCCGGCCATCGCGGCAGGGGTAGACCCGGTAGCCGGCGTGGCCGCCCCCAATCGCTGCACCAGGACGGGTCAGGCCCCAGGCGCGTGGCAGCGCCAGGTAGGCGGCGGCGTCCGACAAGGCGACCTCCAGGCGGTGACCCTTGCCGGTGGACGTTTGCAGCAGCACGGCCTTGAGCACGGCCTCTGACGCCATCAATGAGCCGCCCATGTCTGCGTACAGGGTGGGCGGCAGGTTCAGGCCGCTGACCAGATCATGTTCGGCCAGGTAGGTCAAGTCATGGCCGGGCTCTTCCGCGCGGGCACCCGGTGCGCCCACGATAGCCACCAGCGACAGGGCCGGGTACTGGCGGTGCAGCAGCTTCCAGTCCAGACCGAGCTTGCTCAGCGCCGACGGCCGAAACGAGGTCAGCAGCACATCGGTTTTGGCCAGCTCGCGGTGCAGTGCCGCCTGGCCCTGCGTCGTTTTGAGGTCGGCTACCCGTACCCGCACGCCCTGGTGCATGAGTCCATAGGCGGCCGGGTCGTAGAGGCCCATCGGGTCACCCGAAGCGCCGGCTGGCGCGCCGGCCGGGGGCGGGGGCTCAAGTTTGGCGCAGCGGGCACCCATCTGGCGGCAGCGCATCAGGGCGGCTGGGCCGGGCAGGTTCAGACACAGACTCAGGAGGCGCACCCCCTTGAGCACGGGCGCGAGGCGAGTGGGTTGGGACATGGTTCCCTACTGTAACGGCAGACCGACGTAGTTTTCGGCCAGCGCGGTGGCGGCGGCCTTGGAATGGATCAGGTAGTCCAGCTCGGCCTCCTGCACCTTTTGGCCGAAGCCGCCAGCCTCCGGGAACTGGTGCATGAGCGAGGTGAACCACCAGGAAAAGCGCTCGGCGCGCCAGACGCGGCGCAGGCAGCGCTCAGAATAACCGTCGATGCCGGCGGCACTGTGCTCAAGGTAATGCTCAATCAGGGCGGTCGACAGGTATTTCACATCGCTGGCGGCAAGGTTGAGTCCTTTGGCGCCAGTAGGCGGCACGATATGCGCGGCGTCGCCCGCCAGAAACAGCCGGCCAAAGCGCATCGGCTCGGCCACAAAGCTGCGCAGCGGGGCGATGCTTTTCTCGATTGAAGGTCCGGTGACCAGTTGGTCACGCGCCTGTGGATCGAGCCGGAGCCTGAGCTCAGCCCAAAATGCTTCGTCCGACCAGCGGCTGAGTGAATCGCTGACCGGACATTGCACGTAGTAGCGGCTGCGTGTGGCGCTGCGCATTGAACACAGGGCAAAGCCGCGCTCGGTGTTGGCGTAGATCAGCTCGTGCGACACCGGCGGCACATCGGCCAGCACGCCAAGCCAGCCAAAGGGGTAGACCTTTTCATACTCGGTGATGGCGCCGGGCGGCACGCTGGCGCGGCAGACGCCGTGAAAGCCGTCACAGCCGGCAATGAAGTCGCAGCTCAGCTCATGCTGCTGGCCCTGGCTGGTGTAGCGCACGCGCGGCCGGTCGCCATCAAAGTCATGCACGCTGACCTCGCCGGCCTCGTAGACGGTGGTCAGGCCAGCGGCGGCGCGCGCGTCTATCAGGTCGCGGGTGACCTCGGTCTGGCCGTACACCATCACCTGCCGCCCACCGGTCAGGGCCTGCATGTCGATGCGGTGCCGTGCACCTTTGAACAACAACTCAAAGCCGCCGTGGACCAGGCCCTCTCGGTGCATGCGCGCGCCCACACCGGCTTCGTCGAGCAGGTCAATGGTGACCTGCTCCAGTACCCCGGCCCGAATGCGGCCCAAGACATAGTCGGCACTCTGACGCTCAATGATCACGGCGTCAACGCCGGCCTTGTGCAATAGCTGCCCGAGCAGCAGGCCCGACGGGCCGGCGCCGATGATGGCGACTTGAGTTCGCATTCGCTTTCCTTGAAATTAACCAGCAAGGATAGGCGGGCAGCCTGGCGCCGTGCCGGCTTGGATCAAAGGCTTGCGCGATGATTGGCCAAGCGGCGCGATAATCGCGCAAAATTACCGGCCGCAACATGACGATTTCACAGGTGGATTTCATCGCCGGCATGGCCAAGGGCATGGCCGTGCTGGAAAGCTTCGGCACGGATCGTCAGCGCCTGAACGCCACACTCGCGGCGGAACGCACCGGGCTGACCCGGGCTGCCGCGCGACGCCACCTGTTGACCTTGGCGCATCTGGGCTACCTGGAATCCGACGCCGGCTACTTCTGGCTGTCGAGCAAGGTGTTGCGATTTTCTGGCAGTTACTTGGCCTCAGCGCGCCTGCCACGGGTGTTGCAGCCTACCCTGAACCGGCTGGCACTGCGCGCCCAGGCCTCGTTTTCTGCGGTGGTGCTGGACGGCGACGAAGTCGTGATCGTGGCGCGCAGCGGCAACGACCGCACCGGCCCGGCCAGCGAACCGGGCCGCGTGATCGCCTACGGGCTGCACATGGGCGCGCGCTTGCCGGCCCACGCCACATCGACCGGGCGCGTGCTGTTGGCAGCGAAGTCGAAACCTGAGTTCACGCAATGGCTCAAGGGCCGGCAGCTGGCTCGGATGACGCCACTCACCACGACCGACCTGAAGGCCTTCCGGCAGATGGTGGAGCAGGTGCGACAGCAGGATTTCTGCCTGGCCAGCGAAGAGCATGAGCTGGGTGTGCACGCGCTCGCCGTGCCCTTGCGCAACAGCCAGGGCCAAACCCTGGCGGCCCTGAATGTGGTGGCCGCGCCGGCGCGGCTGTCGATGGCCCTGATGCAGCGCGACCTGTTGCCGCTGCTGCTGGAGACAGCTGCAGAGCTGCGGCCGCTGTTGTAGCGCCCGAACTCAAACGCCG
Source organism: uncultured beta proteobacterium (assembly GCA_903948045.1). Taxonomy (GTDB): domain Bacteria; phylum Pseudomonadota; class Gammaproteobacteria; order Burkholderiales; family Burkholderiaceae_C; genus Rhodoferax. The sequence continues at coordinate 8,776 of CAJAXU010000020.1, forward strand.
AGGTGCTGCTCCAGCAGGGCCGGCTGCGCGCGCAGCTGGTCCGAGCTGCCCTCAAACACTACTTGGCCTTTGACCAGGATGACGTTGCGGTCGGTCACCTGGGTGACGTGTTTCCAGTTTTTGTCGACGATCACGCTGCTGATGCCGGTCTCGCGGATCAGGCCGCAAATGCGCCAGATTTCGCGCGCGATCAGCGGCGCCAGGCCTTCGGTGGCCTCGTCCAGGATCAGCACATCGGGGTTGGTCATGAGTGCGCGGCCGATGGTGAGCATCTGCTGCTCTCCACCCGACAACTGTTGCCCGCCATGACCCAGGCGCTCGGTGAGTCGCGGAAAGGTTTCCAGTACCCGCTCGTAGGTCCAATCACGCTGGCCGCGGGTACCCGGGCGCGCCGCCATTTTCAGGTTTTCCACCACGCTGAGGTTGCCAAAAATACCGCGCCCCTCAGGCACATAGGCGATGCCCTGGCGGGCAATGTCGTAGGGGGCGGCGCCCGTCAAATCCTGGCCTTTGATGATGACCGAGCCCGAGCGTGGTTTGACCAAGCCCATGAGGCTTTTGAGCAGCGTGCTCTTGCCCATGCCGTTGCGCCCCATGAGGCCGATGGTTTCAGCCGGGCCAACGCGGAAATCAAGGTCGCGCAGGATGTGGCTGGCCCCGTAAAAGGTGTTGAGGCCGCGCGCGTCGATCAGGGACTGCGTCATGCGTGCTCCTCGCCCAGGTAGGCCGCCTGGACCTCGGCATTGCTACGGATCGCCGCTGGGGTGCCGCTGGCGATGGCCTGACCATTGACCATCACCGTCAGGTGATCGGCCAGCGCGAATACGGCGTCCATGTCGTGCTCCACCAGCAGGATGGCATGGTCTTTCTTGAGTTTGAGCAGCAGCTCCACCATGCGCTGGGCTTCGGCCACGCCCATGCCGGCCAGCGGCTCGTCGAGCAGCAGCACCTGCGGTGCGGTGGCCAGCGTCATGGCGATTTCGAGCTGGCGTTGCTCACCATGGCTGATGGCGTCAGCCATCGCGCCACGGCGATCTTTTAAGCCAGAAAGCTCGATAGCCCTTGTCGCACGGTCATTTGTAGCTATTGATTTGGTAGCGGAGTGCCACCAGCTCAGGGGGTTCCAGGGCTGCTGGGCCTGGCGCGACTGGGCCGCCAGCCGCACGTTGTCCCACACCGTGAACGGTTGGAAGATGTTGGTTTTCTGGTAGCTGCGTCCCAAGCCCTGACGCGAGATGCGCTCCGGCGTCCAGCCGGTGATGTCAACGCCACCCAGGCGGACTTCGCCGGACGTCGGCGGCAGGTCACCCGAGAGCAGGTTGGCCAGTGTGGATTTGCCGGCGCCGTTGGGGCCGATCACTGCATGAATGCGATTGCGCCAGAGTTCTAGCGAAACGTTGTTTACGGCCGCCAACCCGCCAAAGCGTTTGGTCAGGCCGCTGGCGGTGAGCAGGGTGTCAGACATCGCCATTCCCCGGGCGACGGCTGAACCGCTCCGCCAGCCCCAGCAGGCCGCGCGGCGCAAAAATCACCAGCAACACGATGAAGCTGCCCATCCATAACTGCCAGTGTTTGCCCAGCTGCACGGTGCCGATCTGCGGCAGGTCCTTGAACAGGTGCAACACCAACTCGAAGCCAAAGGCGCCGACGATGGCGCCGGCAAAATTGCCCATGCCGCCCAGAATCACCATCATGATGGCGTGCGCACTCATGTGAAAGCCCATCAGCTCGGGGTTGATGTAGCCGGTTTGCACGCCCCACAGGTAGCCCGCCAGGCCGGCCAATGCGCCAGCCAGCGAAAAGGCGGCCAGCTTGTAGCTAAAAGTGCCGAAACCCAGGGCGCGCATGCGGTGCTCGTTGACCCGGATGCCCGCCAGCGCCCGCCCGAACGGGCTCCATAGCAGGCGACGCAAAAAGCCGTAAACCAGCAGCATGGCGGCCAGCGTGACAAAGTACAGGGTGGTCTTGTTGTCCAGGTCCAGCAGGGTCCAACTGCCCAGGTTCACCGTCGGCTTGAAATTGATGTAGAGCCCATCCGAGCCACCCAGCACCTTGTTGTCAAAAAACAGAAAGTAAACCATCTGGGCAAAAGCCATGGTCACCATGATGAAGTAAATGCCGTGGGTGCGCACCACAAAAAAACCGATCACCAGCGCCGCCAAGCCGGACGCCAGCACAGACAGCGGCAGCGTGAGCCAGAGCGAGGCCGCTTCGTTTTGCGGCATCAGGAAGGCCAGCGCGTAGCCGGCCAGCCCGAAATAGGCCGCATGGCCCAGCGACACCAAGCCGCTCACGCCCTGCAACAGGTCTAGGCTCATGGCGAAGATCGCCAGAATCATCATGCGGGTAACCATTTGCACATAAAAGTCCGCGCCGACAAACGGAAAGACGGCTAGCGCCGCCAGACCCAGCAGCAGCAGCAGCTTGACGCTGCGCGGAAACATCTCAAGATTGGCTTTGGGCGCACTCATTGTTTGAACAGACCTTCTGGTTTCCATAGCAACACGGCTGCCATCAGCATGTAAACCAGCATGCCCGACACGGCGGGCAGCAGCACCTTGCCAAAGGTGTCCACCAGCCCCACCAGCAGCGCGGCCACCAGAGCGCCCCGCACTGAGCCAATGCCGCCAATGACCACCACCACAAAACACATAATGAGCACTTGCGAGCCCATGTTCGGGTAGACGCTGGAGACTGGCGCAGCGATCATGCCGGCCACAGCGGCCAGCCCCACGCCGATCGCAAACACGATGGCGTGGATCAGTTTGATGTTGATGCCCAGCGCTTCAGCCATGTCGCGGTTGAAGGCGCCGGCGCGAATCTTCATGCCCAGGCGGGTCTTGGAAATCAGCAGGTACAGGCCCAGGGCCAGCGCCACGCACACGGCCGACATGAACAGCCGGTAGACCGGATAGGAGAGGTTAGCGGTGAGGGGAATGGACTCACCCAGCAGGGCGGGGATGGCGACGCCGTGCACATCGTCGCCCCACAGCATCGAGCGCAGCTCTTCAAAGATGTAGATCAGCCCGAAGGTCAGCAGCACCTGGTCCAGGTGGTCGCGGTGGTAAAAATGGCGAAACAGCAGCCACTCCAGCGCCAGCCCGAAGGCCACCGACAGCACCGTGCCGACCAAAAGCGCCAAGGTCAGACTGCCCAGCAGGGCGCTGAGCGAATAGGCGAGGTAGGCGCCCAGCATGTAAAAACTGCCGTGGGCCAAATTGACCACGCCCATGATGCCGAAAATCAGCGTCAGCCCCGCCGCCAGCATGAAGAGCAACAGCCCGTACTGCACGCTGTTGAGCAACTGGATAAGAAAGGTGGGGAAGTCCATGGGGTATCAAAGGGTGAAAAAAGGGAGGCTTGCGCCTCCCTGTTCGCCGGGGTGGGCGTGCGTCAGCCCATCTTGCAGCCGGCGCCGCTGTCGGCCAGCGCCTTGGCAGCCACGCCGATCACCTTGTTCTCTTTCTTTTCAACCACGCGCAGGTACATGTCTTGCACCGGGTTGTGCGACTTGCTCATGGTCCACTTGCCGCGAGGACTGTCGATGGTGACGGTTTCCATGGCCTTGTACAGCGCCGGCTTGTTGTTGAGGTCGCCCTTGACGGCGTTGGCGCCATGCACCAGCAGCAGGCCGGTGTCGTAGCCTTGCACGGCATAGACGTCGGGCTGCAGCTTGAAGGTCTTGGCGTAAGCCAGGCGGAACGCCTTGTTGCGCGGCGTCTCGATCGAGTCACCGTAATGCAGCGTGGTCATGATGCCGTCGGCAGCCGGGCCAGCCGCTTCAAGCATGCCCTCTGTCAAGAAGCCTGAGCCGTACAGCGGAATCTTGCCCTTGAGGCCGGCAGCAGCGTAGTCGGTGATGAACTTGGCCGCGCCGCCGCCGGCAAAGAAGCAGGCCACGGCATCCGGCTTGAGCGCTGCGATTTCGGTCAGCAGGGCCTGGAACTCAACGTTGGGGAAAGGCAGGCCGAGCTCTTTGATGATGGTGCCACCAGCGGCCAGGTAGCCTTCCTTGAAGCCCTCAAATGCCTCGTCACCGGCAGCGTACTTCCAGGTGATCCAGACTGCGCGCTTGTGGCCTTTGGCCACCATGGCTGCACCGAGCGCACGCGTGGGCTGGGAATTGGAGAATGAGGTGCGGAACACATTGGGCGCACACTGCGCGCGGGTGGCCATGTGCACTCCGGCGTTGGGGATCAGGCTCAGCACGCCCGAATCACGCGCCACTTTGTGGATGCCCATTTGCACGCCCGAGTGCACGGTACCGACGATCACATCGACCTTGTCGCGCTGCACCAGTTTGTTGGCGTTTTCGATGCCCTTGGATGGCTCAGACTCGTCGTCCACTCGGAAGTATTCGATCTCCCGGCCGCCCAACTTGCCACCTTGCTCATCAATCGCCAAGCGAAAGCCGTTCTCGATGGCCACCCCCAGTTGGGCACAGGTACCGGTGTAGGGCAGCATCATGCCGACGCGAATTTTGCCGGACTGGGCACGGACCAATTCAGGCAACAGCAGCCCGGAGGTGGCGGCACCGATGAGGGCGGCGCTGCGGGAGAGGACCAGTCGGCGTGAGGTGTTCTCGGTTGTCATGGTGAATCTTTCTGAGAATGGAGTACGTTCGGGGACCCGTCATATTACTTGGCTTGATGTGCAGTGCACCAGAGTGGAAACCCGGCGCTGGCGCTGTTATTTGGCGTTGCACTTGAATTATAGTGCACTAAATACTAGTTTGTTGAATTATAGTGCTTAATTATCGCGTGTTGCTTGGGCCTACTTCAGGAAAACGCGCCAAAAGAACAGAGAATTTCGGGCACACTCCAATCGACCTGTCCCCTGAAAGATACGCTTGATTCTGACCCAACTGCCGCTGGCCCTGGAGCCGGATTTGGCCAACCCACCACCTAGCCCGCCACGCAAGCCCCCACCCAAATCTGCTGCGGGCGGGCGTAAACCTGCCGCTAAGGCGGGCTCTGAGCTCGACGTGGCGGCCATGGCTGGTCTGGTGGCGCAGCATCCCGACTACCGGGTGTTGCGTCGGTTGGCAGTGCACACCCATTTCACAGGCTGTGGCCCGGGTCCGCGCGCCACGGTCTTGATTCTGGACACTGAAACCACAGGCCTGGTGCACAGCAAGGAGCAGATCATCGAATTGGCCATGCTGCGGGTGGATGTCGACACCGGCACAGGCCAGCCCGTGGGCGATGTCAGTGTCTACGACGGCCTGGAGGACCCAGGCAAACCCATTCCCGAGGAGGTCCGGCTGATCACTGGCATTTCGGACGATATGGTCAAGGGCCAAAAGCTGGATGAGGGCCAGATTGCCAGTTTGTTGGTCGGGGTTGACTTGGTGATTGCCCACAACGCCGGCTTTGACCGGCCGTTCTGCGAGGCGCGCTACCCTGGCTTTGCTGAATTGCCCTGGGCCTGCTCACTGGCCGACATCGACTGGAAGAAGGAAGGCCGGAGCTCGGCAAAGCTTGAGCACCTGGCCTTGCATCAGGGCTGGTTTTATGACGCCCACCGGGCGGAAATGGACTGCCACGCCCTGCTGGCCGTGTTGACGCCGACGCTGCCCAGCGACGGCAAGACCGGGTTGGCGCGCCTGCTGGGGGCAGGTGCGGTGCCCAGCTACCGTCTGCAGGCCACCCAAGCCCCGTTTGACGCCAAAAACGCGCTCAAGGCGCGCGGCTATCGTTGGGACGCCGAGCAGCGTGTCTGGCACACCCGCCTGACTGAAGAGACCGCGCTGGCGGCGGAATGCGCCTGGCTGAAGTCGGCCGTCTATGGCGGGCGGCCAGCGCGTGTCCAGGTGGAGACGCTGGCATCCACAGCCAAGTACTCGGCCCGGCCGGGGGCTTTATCCGAGCGTCAGCTTTAAGCCACCCGACAGCTAGAATCAGGCGCACCGGCGGACCGACTGTCAAGCGCCGGGTCCTGAGGACTTTCATGAAATGTGTTGACGATTTCCGCCTGAAGTTCGGAAAACAAGAACTGGTGCCGATCATGATCGGTGGTATGGGTGTGGACATCTCGACTGCCGAGCTCGCCTTGGAGGCGGTTCGACTGGGTGGCATTGGGCATATCTCGGATGCCATGGTGCCTGATGTGTCGGACCGTCGCTTTGACACCAGTTTCGTCAAGGACAAGACCCGTTTCTACAAACACAATATCGACAAATCGGACAAGTCCATCATCAAGTTTGACCTTGGCGTGTTGGCCGAAGCTACCCGCCGCCACGTTGAGGCCACCATGCAGGCCAAGCGCGGCGAAGGCATGGTGTTTGTCAATTGCATGGAAAAACTCACCATGAACGCGCCGCGCGAGACGCTGCAGGTGCGCATGGCCTCGGCGCTGGACGCTGGCATAGACGGCATCACCCTGAGTGCGGGCCTGCATCTGGGTTCCTTTGCGCTGCTGGCGGACCACCCGCGTTTTCGTGATGCCAAGCTGGGCATCATCGTGTCGTCGGTGCGGGCGCTGCAGTTGTTTCTTCGCAAAAATGCGCGCCTGAATCGGCTGCCTGATTACGTGATCGTGGAAGGGCCGCTGGCTGGCGGTCACCTGGGCTTCGGCATGGATTGGGCCCAGTATGACCTGGCCACCATCACTGCTGAAATTCTGCAGTACCTCAAGGCTGAGCAGCTCAACATCCCTCTGATTGCGGCTGGCGGCGTTTTCACCGGCACTGACGCTGTGTCCTTTTTGGAAATGGGTGCCGCCGCAGTGCAGGTGGCCACCCGGTTCACCGTGTCCAATGAATGCGGCCTGCCCGCCGACGTCAAGCAGGATTATTTCCGGGCCAGCGAATCGGACATCGAGGTCAACACCATTTCGCCCACCGGCTACCCGATGCGTATGCTCAAGAGCACACCGGCCATCGGCTCAGGCATTCGCCCCAACTGCGAAGCCTACGGTTACCTGCTGGATGGCAACGGCAGCTGCGCCTACATCACGGCCTATAACCGGGAGCTGGCGCTGCACCCAGATGTCAAGACCATCTCGGTCATGGACAAGACCTGCCTGTGCACCCATATGCGTAATTTCAACTGCTGGACCTGTGGGCATTACACCTACCGGCTCAAGGACACCACGCACCGACTGCCCGACGGCAGCTATCAGACACTGAGTGCCGAGCATATTTTTCGCGACTACCAGTTCAGCACTGACCAAAAAGTTGCACTGCCGGCTTGATCGCGCCGATGTTGTGCTGAACGGCCGACTTCAGTAACGCTGGCGGCTTCGGTCCTCCGGGCCTTGCGGCCCGTTGTGCAGGTTGGTCAGCACGTGCTCTTGCTGCACCAAGCGCCAGGACAGCAGCTTCTGCGCCATCTCCAGCACGATGCCCTGGCAGGCCGGGTCCTGCGCCAGGTTGTTCATTTCGCTCGGGTCCGCCTGCATGTCAAAGAGCAGGGCGGGCAGGGCGGCAAAGTGCACGTACTTCCAGCGCCGGCCGCGGATGATCGCCAGCTGGCATTCATCGGGCACCAGGCCCAGCGCAGTCTCTCCGTCATAACTGCCCCAGGGGCTGCTGCGGAAATCTAGCTCCATGTGCGCCTCTTCACGCCAATAAGCGGGCGTGCTGCCATGCAGGAAGGACAGCAGTGAGCGGCCATCACACTGCGCCGGTGCGGTGGCGCCCAGCCAGTCCAACACCGTGGGCATCAGGTCCACCGACTCGGTGAACTCGCTCACCTGGCGGCCGCGCCCGGCATCGGCCGCGCGGCGCGGGTCGCGGATGATCAGGGGGATGTAGAAGCTGGGGTCAAAGTACAGCTCCTTGCCCCAGGTGTAGTGGTCACCGCCCATTTCGCCATGGTCGCAGGTGAACACAATCAGCGTATTGTCGTACTCGCCGGTGGCCTTGAGGTGGGCCACGATGCGTCCGACCGCGTCATCCACCTCGTTCATCATGCCGTAATAGCAGGCCCGCATCTGCCGCAACTCCAGCTCGGGCATGTGCACCAGGTTGTTCGGATTGTGCTCGTCATAGTGGCTGGGCCGGTCAAAACAGCGGATCCACTGGGCCAGGTGAGGGTGCTGGGCGGCCTCCTGCTCAGGCGTGTCGCGCCGGTTGGGCAGCGGCACACTGGCCGGGTCATACAGGGCGTTGTAGGGTTCCGGGGCAATCACTGGAGGGTGAGGGCGCAGGAACACGCAATGCATGAACCAGTCGTCCTGCCGGTGGTCGCCCAGCCAGTCGATCACCTGATTGGTCATGAAGTTGGTGTCGCTGTCCTCGGCCTTGAACAGGGTGGGCATGAAACGGTGGCCCCGCCCGGCTGGTGGCGTTAGGCCGAGCTTGGGGCGGTAGACGTCGTGCCTGCCTTCAAAAGCATAGCCCTTGGCGCGCAGGTCGTTCATCCATGCGCTCATATAGTCTGGAAACAGCAGGCCGATGCTGTAACCTGGCAGCGGGCCCTCAAAGGTGCGCAGCGCTGGGTCAGCCGGGTCACGGCCACGCGGGTCGGCGCTGGTGTCGGTGTAACCAAAGAGCGTAGGGTCGAATCCCAGTTTGCGCACTTCCTTGGCCAAATTGGTGTGGCGTTGGTCCAGGGGCGTGCCATTGCGCCCGGAACGGTGGTTCATCAGATAGAGACCGGTCTGAAGGCTCGCGCGTGAGGGGCCGCAGGGCGAGGTCACCGAGTAATGCTGCTTGAACAGTGTGCCGTTAACCGCCAGTGCGTCCAGGTGTGGGGTTTTGACCACCGGGTGCCCCAGCGCCGACAGGCACTCGCCACGCCATTGATCGGCCGAAATAAACAGGACTTTTCGTGGCCGGCTCATGCAGCGTCAGAATCAGCGACGGCGATGCACTCCAGCTCAAAGCGCAGCGCCGCAGAGAGGCAGCCGGTGATGGTGGTTCGGGCCGGGTAGGGCGCCTGAAAATACTCGCGGTAAAGCCGATTGAACTCGGGCAAATCGGAGGCGTCGCGCACATAGTTGCGGGTCTGAACCACCTGCGCCAGCGTGCAACCGGCTGATTGCAGGACCTTGCGCAGGTTCTCGACAGACCGCCGGAACTCGCCCTCAAACGTGTCAGACACGATCGCTCCGCCAGCGTCAACCGAGGCCTGGCCTGAGACAAACACCAGATGGCCCACCCGCACAGCGGGACTGAAAGGCAGGTGGGACACCGGTGTGTCCGCTTCTCTTGGGTAAGTTATCTCCGGGCGCATTGTGAATTCCTTTTAATTGGGGTCAGATTCCAATTGTTTGGCGACCCGGTTGAATGAAATTAATTGGATTCTGACCCCAATTAGGGGTAAGGGCCGCTTTTGACGAAGCTGCCGCCTTGATAACGACGTGCTGGGTCGCTAGGGACTAAGGGTGGTACTTGCTCTCTCGCGGCGCGGAAGGGCTCGGCGCTGTCCATGGGTTTGAATCCCAGATGGGCGGCGCCAGTGTTGTCCCACCAGGGGTCTCGGTTGTCAGACATGCCATAAACCACGGTGTGGCCAAGTTGCGGGGCCTGCAGGCAGCAGCGGATCAATTCGGTCAAGTCGCGGTAGCTGAGCCAGGTGTGCAGCATTCGCCGGTCCTTGGGTTCCGGGAAGGCCGAGCCGATGCGTAAGCTCGCGCTTTGGATGCCATAGCGGTTCCAGTAGAACTGCGCGACGTCTTCGCCAAACGACTTGGACAGCCCATAGTAGCTGTCCGGTCTGCGTGGGCAATCGGTGCCCAGCACCTCATCTTGTTGATGGAAACCCACCACATGGTTGGAGCTGGCGAACACCACGCGCTCAACCCCGTGGCGGCGCGCGCCCTCATAGATGTGCAGTACGCCCTTAATGTTGGCTTCCAGAATGTCTTCAAAGGGGTAATCTGTGGGCAGGCCACCCATGTGCACGATCGCATCGCAGCCCTGTACCAGCTTGTCCACCGCCTGTTTGTCGGCCAGTTGGCACGGTTCAATTTCTTCGCCTGGGCCGGCGACATCCATGGCGGCGATGTCCGACAGCCGCATCTGCTGCGCGTAGGGCCGCAGGCTGGTGCGCAGGTGGCGGCCCAGTTTGCCGGCAGCACCGGTGAGCAGAAGGCGGGGAATCATGATGGGCGTTCCTGTGGAAGGTGAGTCGGTGGACTTAAGGGATGGCGACGCTGGGCGCGGCATGGGCTTTCTTGGCCTGAAACTGCGTTTGGGCCGGATCACTCAGGCGCACGCCGGCAGCCTTGACGGCTTGGTCAGGCACTTTGTTGAGTTTGGTGTAACTGGCATGGGCCTGCGCTTTGTAAGGGGTGTTGTGGGCGGCGTTATAGCAAAACAGCACCGTCCAGCGCCGATTTGGCGAGCGGTTCTGGTCGGAGCGGTGCATGACATTGCTGTGGAAAAACAGACCGTCGCCGGGCGCCATCTCAGCATAGACAAGCTCCATCTCACTCAACATCTGGTTCACCCGTTCCATGTCGGCGCCCACCTGTTCGCCCGGTCCGGTATTGTGATTGATGCGGCCGGCGCGGTGCGAGCCGCGAATCACCTGCAGGCAACCGTTGTCACGATCTGCACGGTCCAGCGCCACCATCACGCTGGCCATGTGCGGGAATAGGCAGCCGTTGTGGTACCAGTAGCCATAGTCTTGGTGCCATTCCCAGGCGCCGCCGTCAAATGGCTCTTTGGCGGTGAGCTTGGAGTGGTAATGGTAGACCTCGGCCCCTAGCATGTCTTCGATGGTGTCCACCACCCGCTCACTGCGCGCTGCCAAGCCATAGACGCTGTCACCCGGCTCGTTCCACAACGCAATCCGTGTCGCCTTGCCCTGAGCGTCGCGGCGCTCGTAGAGGCTTTGTTTGAGCGCCGGGTCTTGCTCCATCGCCTGGCGCATCAGGCTGATCTCTTCAGTGTCGAAAAGAGACGGGATCAGCACAAAGCCGTCCGTCTCATAGGCCTGACGTTGGGCGGCTGTAAACACGGTGGGCATTGGATCTCCTTAAGGTTTTTGGATGTGGGCCAGGCGACAAAGGCAACAGACCTGCCTTAGCTACCAAACATTCGCGATCGTGTGTTTTGCAGATGTCGTCGCATGGCTGCCTCGGCCGCCACACTGTCCCGTTGCACGATGGCGTCGACCACCGCCACATGTTCGGCCTGGACGCCGAGCAGGCGCTCCGGGCTCTTGCTGAGTGAAAAATTGCGAAGAAGGTTCATACCGAACTCCACCTGCTGTCGTATCGAGGCAATCACCGACACAAAAAACTGATTCTTGCTGGCGCGGGCAATCGCCATATGCAGGTCGTAGTCCTCCTCCACCCCAAGTACCTGGTTATGGACAGCCACCTGCAGCCGCGCCAACTCACGTTGAATGAGCGCCAAGTCCGCTTCGTCGGCCATTTCTGCGGCTAGGCCAGCCGCACCGCCTTCGATGACGATCCGAAACTCGATGCATCGCCGCACATCAGACAGAGACTCTAGCGGCATGAAGCGGGGTAAATCCGGGTCGGGCCGGCGCGTGACAAAAGTGCCCGCGCCTTGACGGCTGGTGATGATGCCGTCCGCCCGCAGCCTTGAGAGGGCCTCGCGCACAGTCGGGCGCGAGGTTTTGAACTGCTCCGACAAGGTCTGCTCGGTGGACAGGCGGTCGCCTTCCTGCAGATCGCCCTGGATGATCAAGGCCAGCAGCTCGCGGTAGACCCGATCGGCCAATCCTTCCGGGTTGCGACGTGCGGTCATGGCGAGTAGGTGGCACTAGGCGTTGGCGTCGGCCGCCAGCAGTCGCCTGGCAGTGGCCTCGATCTGGCCACGCAGTTCCGGCGGCGACGGGCTGAGCAATGGCAGCTGAGCCCCCATATCAGCCACCCCAGACCAGGTCACCGCGTCGTGCAGCACGCGGATTAACGACACTGAATCCCGTAGCGTCTCCAGTGGCAAGAAAAGACCGTGCAGGCGTTGGGCTTCGCTCACATCATGCCGCTGTAAAGCGCTTAGCAAGGCCATGCAGGCCCGCGGTGCAATGCAGCCGGAGCCCGTGGTGAATGACGCCATACCGAAACGACCTAGGTGCGACAGCACCGGCCGCTCGCCCATGCCACTGACGATGCGGCGGCTGGAGATGCGGTCGATCATGGCTTGCAAAAACGGATCGTCGCCTGGGTCGGGCCGCACCACGGCGTACTTCACACACAACACTTTGTTCGATTCAACCAGCGCTTGCAGGGTGTCGAGGTCGATGTACTGTTCACTCTTGATGTAGAGCGTGACGGGCATGGCGGCAACGTCGACGAAGCGGGAAATGCCGTCGGCCACGCCTTGTGGCGTGGTGAAACCCTGCATCGGCAGCACCATGGCGGTCTGGTAGCCGGAATTGCGCAGCAGCTGAGCTTGCTCAATCATCTTGCCAAAGTCTGGTCCTACCGCGGGAATGACCCGCGTGTCCGGGCCAGCGGCATCGGCCAGCATGTCCAGCATCGGGCCGTATTCACGCAAGGGCATGTGGTAGAGGTTGGCATTGCCGCCATACAGCAGGGTGCGAATGCCGCCGGCCTCGATATGCTGTATCAATTGCCGGTTGGCGGCGTCATTCACAGACAAGTCGCTGTGGCGTGCCAACGGCGGCACAGCCAGCACTGAGCCGGTGAATTCTTCCAGGGTGATGGGGGTTTGCTTCATGGGGCGTTCATCCCGAGCAGGGATGAATAATGGTATGACATATCTGAATTTGTATGACGAATATTCCCTAACATTGTGAGACCAAATGGCATTGAACGCTACCATTTTTTAGCTTCTAGGGTTTGTACTGAGCATAAATTGCTTGACAGGCCTAATGTTGTCAAACAAAGTCACCTCTGTTGTCAACTCCCCTATTTCGATGATGGGGCCGACACGCAGCGGGTCAAGTCTCAGGGCTTGTATCCATCCGGTTTTCCCTACTTCTGTTGGAGTTTTTGTATGAACCAAGCCCCTCGTTCCACGAGCCCTCGCAACGCCCAGCGTCGCCAAGTGCTCAAAGGCTTTGCTGGTGCCGTGACGCTGGCGGGTGTGGGAAGCACCGCATGGGCCCAAGCGGGCAAGGAAGCGCCAGCCTTGGCAAAATTAGTCAGTGACGGCAAGCTGCCGGCGTTGGCGCAGCGCTTGCCCTCTGCCCCCTTGGTGATTCAGGCTGAAAAAGTAGGCACATATGGCGGCGCTTTGCGGCGCGGCCTGCGCGGCAGTGCCGACCACAACGGCATTTTGCGGATGGTGGGCAACCAAGGTCTGGTGCGCTGGAACATGGCGTTCACTGAGGTGCTGCCGTGTGTGGCATCCAAGTGGGATGTCAATGCCAACTCCACCGAGTTCACCTTTACCCTGCGTCCCGGCATGAAGTGGTCTGACGGCAAGCCATTTACTGCGGACGACATCATTTTTTCGATTGAGGACTGCGCCAAGAACAGCGAACTCTACAAGTCTGTGCCGTCGACGCTGGTCATCGCCAACAAGCCGGCGGTGGTGACCAAGCTCAACGACACCACAGTGAAGTTCACCTTTGCCACGCCCTATGCCCTGTTCCTGGAGCAACTGGCCACCCCGCTGGGTCAGTACCCCACACTGTTCCCCAAACACTACTGCAGCCAGTTTCACCCCAAGTACAACCCCAACGTGGCAGCGCAGGCCAAGGCGGCCAATCTGTCGGACTGGGCTTCGCTGTTTCGCAACAAGTGCGGCGACATTGAAATCCCGGC